>JAIDFC010000219.1 GCA_029054535.1 Rikenella sp.
CCACTTCCTTCGCCACCGCCGCCGCACCTTCGCCCCCCTCCTCCGAGCCGGTTGCACCCCCCGTTCCGGTGCACGACTCGACCTCCGGCTCCGTCAGCTCCACCGCCACCCGACTATCGTTTTTTTCTCGGATGGTTCGGAGCCAGACGGTTCTTCTCAGCCGCTTGTTCACTCCCGAGGCCATCAGTTCGCCCCGAAAATGTTCTTCAAACTCGGCACCGCCCGTTCCTCTTCCGGAATATCCAGAATCAGTCCTCGTTCAAAATGGAACAACGAAGCGACGATCGATGACGGGAAGGTCTCCTGTATCGTATTGAACTCCGCTACCATCGCGTTGTAGGTTCGCCGCGCGGCTGCAATCTGCTCTTCCTGTTCGTTGAGGGTCCGTTGCAAGTGCATGAAGTGGGTCGACGCTTTCAAGTCCGGATAACGTTCGCCCGCGACATAGAAATCCCGGATCCCGAGTAACGACCGGTTGGCGAAGTCATGCTTTTCGACAGTCGACATATCGTCGTATCGCCTCCCGCCACGCATGGCGGTCACCTGAATCAACGTCGTCGCTTCGTGTTCGGCATATCCCTTAACCGCCTCCGCCAGGTTGGGCAACAGGTCGAAACGCTGTTTCAACACCACATCGATCGTCCCGAAAGCATTCTGAATTTCGTTACGCCGCCGTACCAGGCCGTTGTAAACCGAGATCGGCCAGATCACGAACAGCAGAATGACAACGACCAAACTAATAATCCACAGTATCATTACTATATGTATCGTTTTATCGAAAAGAATCCCATTCCGAAAGATTTATTTCAAGAACAGCAGCTCCCGGTACTTCGGCAAAGTCCACATCTCGTTGTCGACAATCAATTCCAATTTGTCGATGTGGTAGCGGACTTCGTCCAGCAGCGGAGCCACCGTATCGTGATAGGCGATCGCCTTGGCCCGTTCGCCGACGATCCGGTTCGCGACCTTCCGGGCATTCACCAGGTCGTTGACCTGGGACTGAATGGCCGAGATATGGTCGTTGATCTGCTCGATCAGTTCGACGTCGCGCTGCGAGAGGTCGTCGGCCCTCCGTTCGTCGCGGAAGATCTGGTGCACTTTGTACACCTTGTCCAGCAGCAAGCTCTGGTACCGCGAAGCCACCGGCAGGATATGGTTCATGGCCAGATCCCCCAAGACCCGGGCCTCGATCTGCACTTTCTTGGTGTAGGTCTCCCAGTCGACTTCGGTCCGCGCATGGAGTTCCACTTCGCTCAGCACCCCCATCGAGGTGAAGAGGTCCACAGCCTCCCGGGTCAAGAATCGGTCGAAGATCAACGGCACGCTGGTCTCGGTATCGAGCCCCCGTTCGGCCGCCTCAACTTTCCATTCGTCGCTGTAGCCGTTCCCGTCGAAGCGAATCGCACGACACTCCCGGATATACTGTTTGAGAACCGTGAAAATCGCCTTCTCGATCGGCATCCCTGTGGCCGAGAGTTCGTCGATCTGCCGGCGGAAGAGTTTCAGCTGTGCCGCCACTGCCGTGTTGAGCACCGTCAGCGCCCCGCCGCAGTTGGCCGACGACCCCACGGCACGAAACTCGAACCGGTTGCCGGTAAAGGCAAACGGCGACGTACGGTTCCGGTCCGTATTGTCCAACAGCAGCTCCGGAATATGAGCGATCCCGAGTTTGAAACCGGCCTTATCGTCCACCGTGATCGCCTCTTCCGAGGTGCTGGCCTCGATCTTGTCCAACACTTCGTTGAGCTGCCGCCCCAGAAAGACCGAGATAATCGCCGGCGGCGCCTCGTTGGCCCCCAACCGGTGGGCGTTGGTGGCGCTCATCACCGACGCTTTGAGCAGCCCGTTATACCGGTAAACCGCCATGATCGTGTTCACCAGGAAGGTAATGAAGAGCAGGTTATCTTTCGGGGTCTTGCCCGGCGAAAACAAGTTCACACCGGTATCGGTCCCGAGCGACCAGTTGTTGTGCTTTCCCGATCCGTTGATCCCCTTGAACGGTTTCTCGTGCAGCAGACACCGGAAGCTATGTTTCCGCGCCACGCGATGAATGACGCTCATCAAGAGCAGGTTATGGTCGTTGGCCAGATTGGCCTCCTCGTAGATCGGCGCCAGCTCGAACTGATTGGGCGCCACCTCGTTATGCCGAGTCTTGACCGGAATCCCGAGTTTGAGCAACTCGACGTCCAATTCCTTCATAAACGCAGCCACCCGGGTCGGTATCGACCCGAAATAGTGGTCCTCCAACTGCTGATTCTTCGCACTCTCGTGCCCCATCAAGGTCCGCCCCGTGAGAATCAGGTCCGGCCGAGCGGCCCACAACCCCTCGTCCACCAAAAAATACTCCTGTTCCCACCCCAAAAACGAAGTTACTTTCCGGACGTTCGGGTCGAAGAGTCGACACACCGATGTCGCCGCCTTGTCCACCGCGACGATCGACTTCAGCAGCGGTGTCTTGAAGTCGAGCGCCTCACCGGTATAGGCGATGAAGATGGTCGGAATGCAGAGCGTCGTCCCGACGATAAAGGCCGGCGAGGTCGGATCCCAAGCCGAATACCCCCGCGCCTCGAACGTATTCCGGATCCCGCCGTTCGGGAAGCTCGACGCGTCGGGCTCCTGCTGAATGAGGAGTTTCCCCGAGAACTCCTCGATCAACCCGCCGTGTCCGTCATGCTCCACAAAGGCATCGTGTTTCTCGGCCGTCCCCCCGTTCAGCGGCTGGAACCAGTGGGTATAATGCGTAGCCCCCATCTCCATGGCCCACTGTTTCATCCCGGCGGCCACCCCCATAGCCAACTCTCGACTCAACGGCGTGCGGTTGTCCATCGTGTCCACCAACGCCTCATAAACGTTCTTCGGCAAGTATTTCCGCATGCGATCCTGCGTAAATACATACATGCCGAAATATTCCGACGGCCGACGGGCCGGCAACTGAACGTCGATGGCTTTTCGCCGGATCGCTTCGTCTACGACTTTGAATCTGAGTGATGACATGGTATGTGTGTTTAGTTAGATGTGTTCCGTGTCTGTTCGCGCACTAGCATTTTTCCGAGTTCTCCCGATGTCGAACCGGAGCTTCACCACACGAAAGCCCGCCATTTTTCCATCGCTGACGCGATGGTTGCGAGCCTCTCAAGCTCCTGCCCGAAAAATCGTCTCTGACTTCGCTCGGGCCGCGCGGCCGCCAAATAAGGCAGAATAAAAACTAGTAAAAACCCGACAGGGCCCCGCGGTGAGCGGCGATACTCCGCTTCGCATGGGGTCATCCGACGAAGAAAAACAAACACAGGCACAGGACTGCAGAGAAAAACAAGCCCAAAGAAAAAAAACCAGCACCATCCGGCAATCCCCGACCGTCAAGCCCTCTCGCCGACATCGGATTCTACTTCAATTCAATATTATGCGCCCGACACCGTTCCCGCATCTCGTCCGGCCAAATACTCGCCTGCACCTCGCCGATATGCGCGCATCGCAGGAAAAACATGCAGAGCCGCGACTGTCCGATCCCCCCGCCGATCGACAAGGGCAGTTCCCCGTCGAGCAACATCCGGTGATATTTCAAGTCCTTCCGTTCATCGTACTTGCCCGTCGCCCGGAGCTGCCGTTCGAGCGACTCGGCCGTAACCCGAATCCCCATCGACGAGATCTCATACGCCGACTCCAACACCGGATTCCACAAAATCAAGTCGCCGTTCAGCCCCACATACCCCTCCTCGTTCCGCGTGATCCAGTCGTCGTAGTCCGGCGCCCGACCGTCGTGCGGCTCCCCGTCGCTCAACGGCGCCCCGATCCCGATCACGAAAATCGCCCCGTACTCCTTCGCCGCCGCACTCTCCCGCTCCTTGGCGCTCAGCGTCGGATACCGGTCGAGCAACTCCTGCGCGTGAACGAACGTAATCTCCTCCGGCAACACCGGCGTGATGTGCGGATGCAACCGATAAACCCCTCGCTCGACCTCCCGTAAAACGCCATAGATTTTCCGTACCACGGTCTTCAGAAAACCGACCGTCCGATCCTCCGGTCGAATAGTTCGCTCCCAGTCCCACTGGTCGACATACAACGAATGGATATTGTCCAGCTCCTCGTCGGCCCGGATGGCGTTCATATCGGTGTAGATCCCGTACCCGGGCGCAATCTGATAGGCCCCGAGTTTGACCCGTTTCCACTTGGCAAGCGACTGAACCACCTCCGCCCGAGCCTCTCCCATATCCTTGATCGGGAAGCTCACGGCGCGTTCCACCCCGTTCAGGTCGTCGTTGATCCCCATCCCGGCGAGCACGAACAGCGGAGCCGTTACGCGCCGCAGCCCCAATTCTTCGGCCAGAGCGGCCTGGAACGTCTCCTTGATCTCTTTGATAGCTTGTTCCTGCGTCTCGGGAACCAACCGGGGACGATAATTGCGGGGAAAATAGAGTGCCATCGGCTTGTTTTAAGGCACAAAGATAATGTTTTTTCGCACAGGTTTCGAGGATAGCCGCTCTGTTTTTCAAGAATTTTCAGCCGTCGTTTCCAGCCACTCGGTAGACCCGATTCGAATAGCGAGCGGCACCGCTGCCTCCAGAGAATAGGGAGAGGACTGCGCATGGCGGATTCGAACAACCGACAGAAAATCGTACTTTTGCCACTCGGATAACTCCCTGAGCAGGGAATCGTTCTCCGAAAAAAACAGAATCGAGCGAGAGTCGCTCCGAAACATAACCGAACTGACGCCCCCTCTCCGAATAACTCGATCGACCTACTCCCGAAAACACGCTATGACCCCTCGACAACCCTCTATCGTTCAATCCGTCATCCCGATCCTCGTGCTGCTGGGACTGATTATGATCACGGTCCTCGGCACCGGAGTCGATGCCCTGGCCGGCGCCAACCAGCTGTCGCTGCTCGTCGCCTCGGCCGTCGGAGCCGCCATCGCCGTCCGCAACCGCGTGCGGTGGACCGACATCATGCAGGGCATGATCCATACGATCAGCGCCTCGCTGCCGGCGATCTTGATCCTTTTGATGGTCGGGATGCTCTCCGGGAGCTGGATGATCGGCGGCGTGATCCCGACCATGATCTATTACGGACTCGAGATTCTCAGACCCGACTATTTTCTGCCCGCCTGCGTAGTGATCGCGGCGGCCGTATCGGTGGCCACAGGGAGCTCGTGGTCGACCATCGCGACGATCGGCGTCGCCCTGATCGGGATCGGTCAGGCCCTCGGCTTCGACATGGCCATGACGGCCGGAGCGATCATCTCCGGCGCCTATTTCGGCGACAAGGTCTCGCCGCTGAGCGACACGACCAACCTGGCATCGGCGGTTACCGGGACCGACATTTTCGTCCACATCCGATACATGATGCAGACTACCGTGCCGTCGATCTTGTTGACGCTGGCGGCGTTCGGCGTGCTGACCGTGATGGCCGGCGGCACGGACGGAACGAGTGCGGAAGGGGTGGAGAATTTTCAACGGACCATCGCCGGAACCTATCGGATATCGCTGTGGCTGTTGGCGATTCCGGCTCTGGCGGTCTGGATGATCGTGAAAAAGATACCGGCCGTACCGGTCCTGATGATCGGCTCGTTAGCGGCCGTGGGGGCGGCGGCTTCGTGCCAGCAGGAGCTGCTCGGGACGCTCGTTCCGGACGGAGAGCTGACCCTCGGCAACGGATACGAGGTGCTGACCCGGTCGCTCTACGGGACGATCGCGCCGCAGACGGGCGACGCGACGATGGACGACCTCCTGACGACGGGCGGGATGGCCGGGATGCTCAACACCGTGTGGCTGATCCTGACGGCGATGGTTTTCGGCGGGGTGATGGAGGCCGGGCACTTTCTGGAACGGATCACGACGGCCGTATCGAGCCGCGTCCGGTCGGCCGGCGGTCTGGTCTCGACGGCCACGGGGAGCTGTCTGCTCTTCAACCTCACCTCCGGCGACCAGTACATGTCGATCGTCGTACCGGGCAAGATGTTCGTCGGCGCTTTCCGCCGCAACGGGTTGCAGCCGCAGTTGTTGAGCCGGACGCTCGAAGACGGCGGGACAGCGACCTCGGTCCTGATCCCGTGGAACACGTGCGGCGCAACGCAGGCGACGATTCTCGGGGTTCCGACGCTGGTCTACTTGCCGTTCGCGTTTTTTTGCTGGCTGAGTCCGCTGATGACGCTGGCAGTGGCATGGGCCGGGTGGGGGATCCGGAAAAACGAACCGGTTTCGACGACAGAAGAAAAGGTGTCGCCGAAACCGGTCCGAAAGCCTGACGCTGCAAACGAGCGTGCGGATTCATAATTTCTTGCCGTAGGCCAGGTCGCCCGGATCGCCGATCCCCGGCACGATATACGACTTGACGGTCATCTCTTCGTCCACGGCCGCGGTCCACAGCGTTACGTGATCCATCGGCAGGTGTTTTCTCACATACTCGATGCCGTCGGTGGAGGAGATCACAGCCGCCAGATGCGTATGAGCGGGCACGCCTCCCTTCTCCAACAAGGCGTAGTAGGCCGTCTCGATCGAAGCTCCGGTGGCCAGCATCGGGTCGACGATAATGAGCACTCTGCCGGTCAGATCGGGCGTGGTAACCTGTTCCGGAACGATCTTCATCGTCCCGTCCTTGCTGTACTTGCGGAAAGCCGACACGAAAGCGCTGTCGGCGTTGTCGATCACATCGAGGACGCCGTTGTGCATCGGGATTCCGGCCCGCAAGATCGAAGCGACCACCACGTCGTCGGACGGCAACATCATCTCGGCCTCGCCCAGCGGCGTTACGACGGTCTGTTGTTTGTAGTTCAGCGTTTTGCTGATCTCGTAGGCGATCGCTTCGCCGGCGCGCTCCAGGTTGCGCCGGAAACGCATCGGATCGCGCTGGATCACTTCGTCGCGCAGCTGGGCCACGTAGCGCGAGAGGATGGAGTTCTGTTCGTCGAGGATTCGGATCATGGGGTCGTTCGGTTTTGGGTGTAATCGAGCGGAGTCCGATTCGCGTGGAGGTCTGTCCGCGCGAGGAGGGGCTCGTTTCTACAAATATACGCTTTTTCAGGATAGATTTCAAGCGCAAAGGAGAAGGATTGTACCGAATTTTCAACCGCGCAGCCAGGTTTCGGCCCAGACCAGATCGGTCGGTGTGGTGATTTTGAGGTTGGCCGGATCGCCGTCGGTCAGCACGACGCGTCCGACGCCGGTCAGTTCCACGACCGAGGCGTCGTCCGTGAAACGGTCGTCGTACGGGGCGGCATAGGCCCTCCGCAACCACTCGCCCCGAAACCCTTGCGGAGTCTGGACGGCGCGATAGGCCGATCGGTCGACCGCCTCGCTGCGCACGGGGTCGCAGGGGTCGATCCGCCGCAGCGAGTCGACCACCGGCACGGTCGGCACGGCCGCGCCGTAGCGATGGGCGGCCTCCAGTACGGCTGCGATGGTCCGGTCGTCGACAAAAGGCCGCACGCCGTCGTGAACGAGAACGAGATCGGCCTCCGGCACAGCCCGGAGTCCGTTCCGGACCGAGTGGAATCGGCTCTCGCCGCCGGCCGCCACGGTATGCGGCAATCGAAAATCGTATCGTTCGCACAGCTCTCGCCACAGTTCGAGATGGGCCTCCGGCAACACGAGGACGATTTTATGCACAAAGTTATCCACATTCCATCCCGCACACTGCACATTCTCCACAAACGGGTGTTTACAATTTTTCGGATCGGCCGACTTATCCACCTCTTCATCAACACCCCATGAACATAGTGTCAAAAAACGCTCCACCCCCTCCGCCAGCCGTCGCAAACTCCGCATCACAACAGGCTCGCCACCCAGCTCCAAAAACTGTTTCGGCACCCCTCCCCCCATTCGCCTCCCGCTCCCGCCAGCGACCACGATTGTCAATATATTGTGCATAACATCTGTATTTTGCGTTCGGTTGCTCATCTTCTTTTGGGCGGGATGCCGTGTCTGACGTACTCAGATCGCGCAGCCACGAGAATCATCCACAATAGCACTACTTGCAGCGTTTTGCCTCGCCACCAACCACGCTCACAAGGCGACCACGAAAATTGGAGTTTGCTCAAAACACTTCCGCCGGCTACGGCTCTATTCACCATTCTCCCGCAACAAACCGCGCTCTACGAGCGCTCGGTCCGCAGCCCTCCCCCGGCGGAGGGCCGGTGCCGCTCGGCACTCGAACCTACCAGCCGCTACCCTAAAGCTCCGCGGGCTGCGGCCCTTTTAACTCCGAGATAAGCTGCATCTCGCCACCAACCACGCCCTCCGGGCGCCCGGGCAGTAGCCACCCATCGGCCAGCTCCGCAACTCGGCATAAACTGCGATCGCAGATCGCACGGCCCGCAGCCCACCCCCTGAGGAGGGGTGCCGCTCGGCACTCGAAAACTGGTTTTTGCTTGGGGGAATGCGCGCAGGCTTCAGCCCTTTTAATTCCCAAACGTATTGGGCCGCACGCCTCCTTGTACCCGAGCCGCCGCCAGCGGAAAGAGCAACGAGCACCGACGAAGTTGCTCGCCACCGCGCGGGGTGGCGGTGGCTCGCCCGCCCACAGGGCGGGATTTCCAAGTCTTTGCACTCTTGCTTTGACCGCGCGCCAGGCGATTCATTCGGATTCGTCATAAACCGCACCCAAAGGGTGCGCGGATCGCCGCCCCCCTGCGGCGGGACGGTGCCGCTCGGCACTCGAAAGCTGGAGCTTGCTCAGCAACAAGCAAGAACTGCCCTCGGGCCGGGCAGGCCGCGGGTGCCCCCGCCGGGCGGGCGGTGCCTTCCGGCACTCGGTACTGGCCATTCGGGTAAGAAAAACCAATAAAAACCCGCCGCCGGGCGATACGCAGTCTCGCTATAACTACCACCAAAAGCCTCAACGCCCCCCGGCAAGCCACCCCCGACCGTTTAACGGACTGTCGCCGTCGCAGACGCCGTATTGCCCGCCACGGCATCGTCGTACATCGCCGCACAACGGATGGCCGGCAACGTGTAAACCCCCGCATACGTGGCATTCAGATGCGTCGAGACCTTCACCGAGCCGCCCGGAGCCAGCTCGGGAATAAAGCTGTCGACCCGATCGTCGCGCAGGTCGCGATAACCGACACCCGGCATCTCCTGCACCCGGTCGGGCCGGATCTCCCAGCCGGAAGCCACCGGTTCCGAGAGCATCAGGTTCGAGATCGGTTCAGGGGTCAGATTCCGCACCGTAACTTCCGAGACGAAATCCGTCCCCTGGGCCAGCGAAGTCGCGTCCACCGGCCGCCCCTGGCTGTCCGTATAACGAACCGTTACCTCCAGCCCGTTCCGCGCCGCCGCCACGCTACGCCCCGACGCGATACCCGTCGCCACGGTCCGTATATAGAGCGTCCCGCCGGTCCGGTTGACCACCGAAAGCCGCCCCGAAGCCGGATTCTCCCACCGGCCCGTCCACAACATCCTCTTGGCCTCCGACTCCACCCGACCGCTCTTGCCCGCTGCACTCCACTCGAAATCGAGTGCCGAAACGCGGCCTGTCCGTTCGATGTACTCGCCCATGGCCAACAGACACCACGCCGTGGTCTGCGTGCTCATCCACTCGTTCGAGGCGAGTCGGCGCGAGAGTTGCGCGGCGAGCTGCACCGCTTCGGCCGGCATCTCCAACAAAGAACAGCCCAACAGTTGGATCGCTTTCGCCCGTTCCGGCGATCCGAAGGTCGCGACGCGTTGACGACGCAATAGTTCATCGTTCGTCGCGGTGGAATCGCCCTCTTTCAGGCCTTCGATCGCCAGTTGTCGGCCCATGTTTTTACGTCCGGCCGCCGCATAAGCCGTCGCCAGCATCCAGCGCGTTTCGGTCGTCAGACGTTCGCTCTGCCGCAGGCGGTTCATGGCTCCGACCTCCGGCGCGCCCGACAGAGCCAGGACGTAGAGCCGATAAGCCTGGATCAGGTTGAGCGCCCCGGACTGCGAGGCGTTCCACTGCACCGCCACGTTCTTGACCGCCGTCCGCAGGCGGTCGTAGACCTCCGTCGGCACGGTGTATCCTTTGTGTCCGGCTACGGTCATGAAGTGCAGCGCGTAGGCCGATCCCCAGGCACTGGGCGACGAAGCCCCCGGCCAGTATCCCATCGCGCCGTCCGGCGTAGCGTATCGGGTGTAACGGTTCAACACGTCGTGGATTTTGGTCCGGGCTTCGGTCCGCTCGCTCTCCGACAGGTCGGCGAGGTCCGACAGGTAGAGCAGCGGGAAGACGGCCGAGGTGATCTGTTCGACACAGTCGTACGGGTAGGTTGAGAGGTACTCCATCCGCTGGGCCGCTCCGAGCGGCTCGACCGACGAGACTTCGAGCATCAGCCCTTGCGTACCCGGCACGCCCTGCAGGAGAGCCGTCGCGTCCCATTTCTTTCCGGCCGCCACCGTGTAGTTGCGACCGTCCGCCACGGGGGTAGACAACCGCCGGAGCGGAATATCCATCCCGTAGTGCGATTTCAATCCGCCGCCAGCCTTGGCCGTGATCTCGATATGTCCTCCCTCGGCCGCGCCGGCAGTTTTCCCGATCGGCACGTTCGCTTTGGTCTTCAGCCGGAAGAGGACGATTCGATCGCCTTTCTTGGCCAGCGTAGCCGTCTGCCGCGTCGGACCGACCACCGTAAAGATCGAGGTGTCGGCCGCGATCGAAGCCGTAACCGTGCCGACTCCGTCTTCCGTAGCGATCAGGGTCGCCGGAACGACGAACTCGTCGCCCGGCGCTACCGCTCTGGGCGCCGAACCCAGCGTCATCAACGGCGACCGTACCGTTATGCTCCGTTCGGCCGACCCCCAGGCTCCGTTACCGTCGTCGGCCTCCTGCGACACGGCGACGACCATCGCCCGGAGCCGACCCATGTAGGCCGGCAACCGCACCGTATGAGTCGCTTTCGCGCCTTTCGCCAGACGGAAGGTTCCGAGGTGTCGCACGACGGGCACGAAGCGGTTGACGGACGGTTTCCCGACCGGGTCGAGCGCGTCGTCGCCGCCGATGGCGAACATCTGTTCGATCCGCCCGCCGTAGGCCCCCAGGACATTATTATAGACGTCCCAGGTCGAGACCCCCAGCGCGATCCGCGCATGGAACCGTTCCCACGGATCCGGCGTCCGGAACCGAGTCAGGTCCAGCAGCCCTTCGTCCACCACAGCCAGCGTATAGACGAACGGCCGTCCCTGCTTTTCGGAGACGGTGAGGGTCAGGGTCGACTCGGGTCTCACGTCGTCCGGCCCCCCGATCACCGGCTCCAACCGGCTCGCGGCCGAACCGACCCGCAGCGGCACGATCCCGTACAGCCGCACCGGCAGATCGTTCTCCACGCTGCCGTACGGCTGAAGAAGCGTTACGTTCAGATAGACGTTGGGTTGCATCTCCGGCGTTACACGGAAACGGTGTTTGACCGGTCCGTCGTGGTCGCAGCTCAGGAGGAAGGTCTCGACGACCCGCGACCCGTTCTCGACCGATACGATCGCCCGGGATCCTTTCGTAGCCGGAAAGCTGACCGTGGCCTGCTCGCCCGCCTGATAGGAAGGTTTGTCCAGCGACACGGAGAGCCGCATCGCCCCCTCGCCGTCGCGGTGGCGGTTGCCGTAGTCGGGCCAGTCTATGTAGACCAGCACGGCCGCTTCATGACCGCTCTTCCGGTCGCGCGCCGTGATGTAATAGGTCCCCCACTCCTTGTCGGTCATGTTCAGGGTATAACTCCCCGTTCCGCTGAGACTCGAGGTCTCGATCTCTTCGTGGCGGACCGGTTTCAGGCGGCTGGACGAGACGTACCGCGCCAATTCGTTCCGTTCCGAGCTCCACCACCAATGCCAGTCGACCCGATAGACGTTGATCTCGACGCTCCGACCGCCGACGGCCGATCCGTCGGGTCGAACGGTGGCGATCTCGAACCGGTGGTTCCGACCGGTAGGCAACTGGTCGGCGGCTCCGGCCGGCGGGCGGATCCCGACGTACGAGTCGAACGGCGAGTAGAGAATCGTGGTCGCATCCACGCTCGCCTCGCCCGATGGCTCGAACAGCCGGGTGGTCAACCGGGCCTGCAACATGCCGCCGGCCTTTTCGCCCCCCCTCAGGACGGCTGTGATCCGAGCGTCGCCCGCCACGTCGGTCGTCCCGGTGATCTCGGGCGCGTTCTCGGGACGGAACGCCAGGTACGGATTGTCGAAAACGTAGTCTTTATAGCGGTCGAAGCTGTTCCGAAGGGCGGTGAATTCGGTCTCGATGGTATAACGCAACCCGCCGGCCCGAGCCCCGGTGAGCCACTCGCCGTGCAGGAGAGCGTCCAACGGTTTGCCTCGCTGGATATACGGTTCCGGAAACCGCAGGTCGATCTTCAGCCGATTGGGTTTGACGGTCTCGATCCGCAGCCGCTTGTCGAACGTGGCCCCGCCCACGGAGACGGTAGCGTTCCAAACGCCGGTCGGCGCTTCCGGATCGGTAGCGAACACGAAGTCGTAGATGCCGCCGACCGACCGCGTCGCCACGCGTTTCTGGTAGAGTTGGCCGAGGGGCGAACGCAGTTCGACGCTCACCGGATGTCCTTCCGGCAGTCGCGCCCCGGCTGTTACGAAGTTCATATAGATGGTATCGCCCGGTCGCCACACGCCTCGTTCGGTCCAGATGAAGCCGCGCAGCCCCTCGCGGGTCTGCTCGCCCGAGACGTCGAAAGTCGAGGTCGAAAGCTCGGACCCGGCGTTGACCTTCAAGTAGGTCCGCTGGCGCTCTTTCGAGACCACGGCATAGTAGGGCCGTCCCCCCTCGAACCGAATGAGGAGCTGCCCGTTTTCGTCAGTCGTCCCGCGCCCCAAGGAGTGGCCCTGGAAGTTCCGCAGCTCGACCTGCGCCCCTTTCACCGGTTCGGTCGTCGAGAGGCTGTGGACCATAAACAGCATCCGAGGCTCGTCCGACCCTTTGGCGATCGCGCCCAGGTCGCTCACCAGCAGGCTGCGCTGCGCCGACCGACCGTAGTAATAGCTCGGCGTACACGGATTGTCGCGGTCTTTCCACTCGTACACCTCCCAATCGTAGGCGTCGCTGCCGCTCCAGTAATATCCGCCGCGGTCGAACCGCTCTTGCATCGACCGGAACCGCGCACGATCGGCCGCCTGAGCCGCCTGCGGGGTCAGCCGTTCCTCGGCCGGAACGCACGGCAGAGCGGCCATCGACCGATTGAACGACAACACGATCCGATACAACGCCCCCGGCTCGGTCTCGACCAGTTCGTCCAGGTCGAGCGAATAGGTCGACCACTGGCGGAGCTTCCGGCTGTCGTTGCCGTCGAGAAAGACGGTCCGCGTCACCGCCGGCCGAGCGGTCCGCATCAGGTTCCCGACGTCCTTGCTCTCGAGTTCGTTCTCTTGCAGAAACTGCCCGACGTTCTGTTCCGGAATCCGGAACACGTCGACCTGCACGGCCCGAAGTCCCACCGCCTGGAACGGAATCCCCCGGCCGCCGCGGTCGCCGTCGCCGACCAAAGCCGACGACGGCGGAACGATCGTCCCGCCACCCACGAACCGCACGGACGGACGCCCGGCATCCAAAACCACGGTCCGTTCCACATCCTCGCCCAGCCGATCCCCGGCGGCGTTTTTCAGCGAGCCGTCCACACACAACACCACACTGATCTGCCCGTCGTCATCTTTCCCCAACGACGAAGACTGAGGATAGATCCGGACCAGGTTGCCGTCGACCCGGCGGACGCTCCGCACGCCATCCTTCAGGTAGACCAGTCCGTCCAGATCCTGCCCCATATCGACCCGGTCCGTAAACCGCACCTCGACGTACTGTTCCCCGTCGTTACAATAGCCCACGGAGTGGAGTTCGAAAACCCCGCGACCCGGCAACGAGACTTTCAGAAGTTCCTGTTCGGCATACCCGGCCTGCTTGTCCCGTACAGTCAAGATCAGTTCGTCGGCCAACAGGCCGCGTCCGATGCCGGCGATCGAAAACCGGTGGATCCGACCGTCGGCGCTGTGCCGCCACTCCACCCGGCCCCCCTGCAAACCCGCCCAACGGGTCATCTTCCGTATCTGAGCCGAATCTTCGCTATCCTGCGTATACAAAACCCCCTCGACGCTGAACCGATCGTCTTTCTCGACCCGAAACGTGGTCAGATCGGCCGAGGCTTCGGCCGACAAGGTCCGAAACGGAAACTCGAAATCCTTGGCGGTCGACTTCCCGCTCCCTCCCCCGAGCAACTTTCCCAGTTTCATCCGGACGCGGTAAACGGTCCCCCGTTCGAACGCGGTCTCGGGTCTGAAGATCAGGGTTCGCGGATCTTCGGACGAAAGGGACCAACTGCCGTTGACTTTCGGTGAGATCTCGATGTATTTCTCCCAATGCGGCACCGAATCCACCGGCTCGGTCAGCGTTACCGAAACGCTCTCCATCCGACCGATGTACCCAGAAGTGAAACTCTCCACGGATGGGTGGTACTCCACTTCCATCCGAGACATACCGCTTCCGTTCCTGGTCTCTTCGGCCTCCTGCGTTGCACTGCCGCACGAGGTAAACAAAAGTCCGAATCCCAAAATCCCGATGATGGTTCCTAATCGCATATCTCGTTGTGGTTATTAAAGATATATGGTTCTGTCTATTCTCGTACTGTATCTACCGGCTCCGGGCATCCGCGGCTCTGGCAACGGGATGCTGTGGTACGTCGGCAGCCACGGATTCAGCTGGTCCTCTTCCGTTACGACGGGATTGCACGCCTATCATCTGCACTTCAATTTCAGCGGGATCCTCCCGAATTACTACTACCACCGTGCCTACGGTCTTCAGCTGCGTTGCCTCCAGGAATAGGGAGAGGGGACGAGGTGCCGCTGGGCACTCCAACCGGGCTGTGGCTGCCTCAATAACGGCCTGCCGGTCCGGGCCTGACGGGAGAAATGCGTTTGCAAGAAAACTTCGTCCTCGGGCGCGCCCCCCCCGGCGCCCGCCCATGGCGTTTGC
>JAIDFC010000022.1 GCA_029054535.1 Rikenella sp.
CATCACCGTGCATCCACAGCACCCACCCGAAAACCGGAATCCGATACACCTCGCGTTTGGAAACCCACTTGAAATTGAACGGAAGCACATACAAAAGCGGTATATCGAGCATCGCTTGGTGGTTCGAAACAACCACATACGACCGACCGGCGACCACATGCTCTCTCCCCTCGACCTCCACCCGCCACCACGGACTCAGCCGATAGATCATCTTCGACCAAAACCGCGAAACACGATGGCACACCGACCGATCCCGATCGAACAGCACGGTCAACAGCCAAAAGCTAGCAAATACGCTAAAAATCAATACGGTAAATAAACTCAATACCGTCAAATAATAGATCGTCCGCAAACGACTCATACGCCTGTTCGTTTTTTAACCATTTCTTTAGCGACTGTCCTTCGGCGACAGGAGGGTTACCGTTCTTTGTGTGAACAACCGAGGCTGCCGGTGAATCCAGAAGCCGCTTGCGGACTATGCCCTGCCAGGAGGAGAGAAGCCAAAGGCTAACCGCGCTGCATGACTGAGGTGCCAGGCAAAACGAAGGTAAAAAGCGGCAGTTCCAGCACGTAGCCAATGAACAGATAAAGAATTACCTTGTATCAGAACTCAGCCCGGGCGATATTTCCGACCGTAATCACCAGTTTTCGCTCCTTGCCCGCGCCTCCGACCGCAGGGATTTGAACATCGACCGATTTTCCCGGCGCCGCGGCCACGTTGAGAATCCCCTCGCGTGCCAAGCGTCCGCCGACCGTCAGCCGATAGCTGACCTTAAATCGTTCCAGATCCGTGAACTGGAGGCGATTTTCAAACCGGAAGATACCTTTTGCGGCATCGACCTGCGAAATCGCCACATTCGCGAAAATTCGCCTGACAGCCTCATTTTCGGCCATGGCCACCGCCGCAAACGACTCTTCCGAAGCCACCGGCATCCGTTTATAGTCATCCGACAAGAGGTATTTACCGCCCGGAACCTCAGCCGTGAGCGCCATGTCGTTCCACCGTTCCAGAAAAGCCCCCTGCCCGCCCGGCGTCGTCCACCACACCGGATCCGCCGCCACCCGCGACGGAATGAACGGCCTCCCCGACCCGTTCTCCGCCGATTTCGGATAGTCCGGACAGTAAACGTCCGTATTCCACTCCATCCCCGCGCCGTTGTAAACCACCGGCCGCGTCCGCTCTTTCCCTTTGAGCATCAGATAGCCCTGATACATGTTGTATCCGTTCCCAGACCGATCTCCCAGCGACCACATCACCACCGACGGATGGTTTTTGTTGCGTTCGTACATCGCGTCGATCCGCGCCAGATAGGCCTCCCGCCACGCCGGATCGTTCGAGACGGTTCCCCCACGACTCAGACTAGTCCCCAACCCCCAGGCGTCGATATTCGCCACGTCGCAAACATAGAACCCCAGTTCATCGCACAACTTGTAGAAGCTGCTCGGCAACGGATAGCCGTCCGTCCGAACGGCATTCACCCCCGCCAGCTTCATCTCGTCGAGCATCCGCCGCATCTGCGCCGCACTCACGCAGTTCCCCGTCGAATCGACATGCTCCGCCAGATTAACCCCTTTGAAGACCACCGGCTGCCCGTTGACCAGCAACCGTTCCCCCGCCGCCTCGACCGTCCGGAACCCTACGCGACACGCCACATACTCCGTAAACCGTCCCTCGCGTTTAATGCGATACAGAATCGTGTAAAGGTTCGGCTCTTCGGCCGTCCACTTCGCCACGTTCGGAATCGAGGCCGTGAACCGCACCGTATCCTCGACCCGCATCCCGACCTCCACATCCCGAAAGTTGCTGTTCACCAGCTTTCCCTGCGGATCGTACAGATCGTAGTAAACCGTTACCGGAAACGGATTCAAGAGTTGCGTCTTAAGCAACATCGCCGTCTCCAACAACCCGTTGGTATAGGTCGGGTCGAGGGTCGTCCGCACCAGATAGTCGCGCATCCGGATCTTTGGCTGCGCAAACACGTACAGATCCCGATTGATCCCCGACAGCCGCCAGTCCTGCCAATCCTCCAGATAGCTGCCCGCCGTCCACTGCGGCACCACGAGCGCCACCCAGTTCCGCCCCTCGTCCACGTATTTCGTAACGTCGAACTCCACCGGGTTCTTCGAGTCCGCCTGGCTGAAACCGATCTCCTGTCCGTTGACAAAGACCCTCACCCCAGCCTTCACCGCTCCGATGTGCAGGAAGTGCGCCTTGTCGAACAAGTCGAACGGAACGGTGAATTTCCGAATATACACCGCCACCGGTGCCGTCCGCGGCAGATAAGGCGGCCTCGCCTGTCGCCGAT
>JAIDFC010000220.1 GCA_029054535.1 Rikenella sp.
GAACAAAAAGAACCAAAAAAACTTTCGGCGATACTACGTATCGCATGGGCTGCCGTAGTCAAGAGCCTTTGGTCCTTATATTGGGGCCGAGGGATTCTTTTTGAGCGCGCCCAACAGTTTAGCTCGCATGAAGGGCGCGCCTAAAAGAACCCCGGCCCAACACCGTGGGCCGGAGCATGAGATTGCGGAGCCTAAGGCGTAGCGTAGCTAGTTAAAAGTTTTTGGTGCCGCTTTTTACAAAAAGCGGCAGTTCCATACAGTAGCCAATGATTAAAGAGAAGAAACCGGGGTTATTCATGCGGGATAAAGGCGAATATCCAGTGTTGGGCCGGGAAGAGCTTGCGGGAGCGGACGACGATCCGGTTCGTCCCCGCCCGGAGGCGGAGTTCGACCGCTGGACGCGTCCAGAAGAGTTGTTCCGGCGTGTAGGGTAGTTCCTCTTCGGGTCGGGCCCAGGTGTTGAAGCGGAAGGCGTAGGCGCCCGGTTCTCGCCAGACCGGGGGTGCGATTCTCGATCCGTTGAGCCAAATTTCGCCCCCTGCTTCCCAGGCGTTTCGACGTCCGATTCCCGTCGAGATGCGGTTCGACCGCGACGGTGCCTCGAATCCGACCTGGGCCAGTATGACCGTGTCGCGCGGCACCGTTATGACTGTCTCGGCCCAGACCTCCGCCGAGTCCGGCCGCGCGAGTCCCAGCGTCGAGAGCATCGCATCGACGTCGATCGCCCCGCCGTAGAGCGAGTGCCACTTCAGCTCCGTCGTGTCCGTGCCGAACGGTGCGGGTTCCGATACGCGCCACGCCAGCGAAGCGTTCGGCCACCAGCAGAACGGCTCGCCCGCTGCGCAGAATCGCCGTTTGTGAACCTCCATTCGCCCCTCGAACTCCCGCAACACCTCGCCCGCCGGAGAAGCGGGGTCCGGAAAGAGGTTTGGATTCGTCGGCGTCCCCTCCGGAACCGTCCCGCCGTGCCAGAGCCGCTCGGCGAAGGGCAGCAGACCGGACCATAGACTGCTGTTGCGGACGATCCCGTCCACGCTCGGCGCCCGGGTGTCGTTCCACAGGCAGAGAATCCCGCCGAGCGCCAGCGAATCTCCCGCCGTCCGGTCGCACGGCGCATGGAGCAGCATCCGAGGCGTGAACGAGATCGGGTCGTAGTTGTTCAGATAGCCCATATACGAATCGACGAACGGCCCTCTCCCCTCGGCGTTGGCCGCCACGTAGCCCGGTGCTTCGGACCAGACCTGGCGGATTGTTCCGTCCGAAGTCGGCGGCAGTCCCGGATCCCAGACCATCGGCACGCGTCCGGCCGCTCGAACCACGCTGTCGGCCCAGCGCATGAACGCCGTCGGATTCGGGATCCGCACCTCGTCCGACCCGATATGCACATAGGGGGCGTCCTCGACCGGAATCTCGTCGAAAAATTCGTTCAACGCCCGTTCCAGCACCCGCATCCCCCGCGGATCGGCCATCCCGAATCCGAAAGCGGCGTTGAAATAGGCGCTGTGGCCCGGCATGTCGATCTCCGGCACGACCCGAATACCCCGTCGTCGGGCATAAGCGATCACGTCGCGTATCTCGCCGTAGGTGTAGAATCGTCCCTCGTCGCGCCCCGGCCGCTGGTAGAGCGGGTCGTTGAGCTGCGGAAAGGCCCGAGACTCGATCCGCCAGGCCGGATAGTCGGTCAGGTGCCAGTGGAAAAGGTTGATCTTGTACTGCGACAGCAGATCGAGGTGGCGTTTCAGGCTATCGACCGGGATGAAATTCCGTCCCGTGTCGTGCATGAAACCGCGCCAGGCGAAGGCCGGCCAATCGACGATCCGCACGCTCGGCACCAGCTCGCCCCGTTCGTCGGCCAGCTGGCGCAGGGTCTGGCGCGCCCAAATGGCTCCCCGTTCATCGCGGGCCGTGATCCGAACCCCTTTGCGGTAGGTCTCGAGGATATAGCCTTCGGCCGGTAGGTCGAGTGTCGTGTCGATCCGGACTTTGACGTTCAACAGCGGTATCCGGTGCGGGCCGGTGATCTCGATCCGTTGCGGTGTGGGAATCAAGGCCGGAAGCGGTCGGCGAGGTGTCGTTCTCGGTGCCGCGCTCGCCGCGCACATCGTGGCGCACGAGGCGAAAATCAAACAGAGGCGTTTCATACAACCACGAAGATAACGATTTATTCGCATCGCTCTTTTTTCTCCGTGGTGTTATTTTGCTAACACTTCGCTTGCGCGTTCCGAAAAAAGCGGTATCTTTGGTGCGGTAAATTCTAACTCAAAAAACAGTATAAAAGCGATGAGCAACATTCCATCCAACCTCAAATATTCGAAAGACCACGAGTGGATCCGCGTCGAAGGCGAGGAGGCCTATGTGGGGATCACCGATTTCGCTCAGGATCAGCTGGGGGATATCGTCTTCGTGGATATCACCACGGAGGGAGAAACGCTCGCCCAGGGCGATGTCTTCGGAACGATCGAAGCGGTGAAAACGGTTTCGGACGCGTTTATTCCGGTGGCCGGCGAGGTGCTGGAGATCAACGGTGCGCTGGAGGATGCGCCGGAAACGGTCAACAAAGATCCGTACGGCGAGGGGTGGATGATTAAGATTCGGGTAACGGATCCGGCACAGCTCGACGGCTTGCTCTCGGCGGACGACTATGCGGCGCTGATCGGCTAAGCGGCGCTGCGGGGACTTGCTTACCTTTTGGTATAATTCTTGTCTTCGGACAGGAGGATCGATGATTTTCATTAATAAAAACAACGAATAAAAACATGGCAAAAG
>JAIDFC010000221.1 GCA_029054535.1 Rikenella sp.
GATTCCTACGGGCGACGGTGGAGCCTTTTCGAGCCAGCTCCGGTTTTTGTGTACCGAGCGGCACCGGGCCTTCGCGGTGCGAAGTTTTCGGCCCGCCATGGGGAGAGCGCGGTTTATGCCGAATTGAAAATGGGCTGGACGCCTGGGAGCGAACGCGATCTTTGACGCGATTGATTGCGGAGTAGAAAAGGCTCGAAGTCCACGCGCCCTTGTGCAGGTTGGAAAACCACGACTCTACGAGTCGTACGAACCGCCGCCATCGCACGCGGCGGGGCGCAACTCGTCGGAGCTCGTTGCTTCCACCTCTGGCGGCGATCCGCTTTTGGGTTGCAGTTCAGCCCGTGCGCCCGGAGGTCGCGGTTTGTTGTGGAGAAGCGTGTTTCGGCAACTTGCAACCCGAACCCTATCGCCCAGGCGCAAAGCGCCTCGGGGGGAGATGGGCGGCAGGCCGAACGAGACGCAATGGGGAGGACTGAATGATCAACGCATTAGATTGTGATACCAACCAGAGCGGTAGGTTCGTAAATCGCCAAACACGGGTTACAAGAAAATCGACTATTTACAGGAATCGAAGATATTATGTATATTGTGAATACATCGTTTATGGTGGAGTCTGCGGTGCATGAGCCGTGGTATCGTTTTTTTGTAGAGAAATTCGTGCCCTATTTGAGAGCGAGGGATTTCGGCAACGATGCCGCCCATCGGATCGTTTTCACGCGTGTGTTGACCGACACTGGCGACTCGCATTACACCTACTCGTTGCAGGTGGAAATTCCGGACACCGCCGAGTATCAGCGTTTCGTCAGCGAAGCGATGGACGAATACACCCGGATTGCCGGTCCTCTGTTCAGCGAACGAGCGCTGCATTTCACGACACTATTAAAGAAGATCGCCCTTTGAGGCGATTCGCACCAATCGGATACACTTCATGAAAAGAGAACTATGGATGGCGGCCTGTGCAGTATGGCTGGCGAGCAGCGCCGCGGCTCAGCATAAGAGCGAAATTGCGGTCCAGGCCGGCGAAAAATGGTGGGGAGCTTACACCCGGCTGGGAAACGAGATGCCCCTCAGCGGGCCGACCCGCAGCTACTCGTTGGAGAGCGAGAACCTGAGCAATCAATCCGCACCGTTTTTGGTTTCGAGTTACGGGCGGTACATCTGGAGCGAAGCCCCGTTCCGCTTCGAGTTCGACGGAAAACGCTTTCTGATCGACTCGCCCGTGGGCGAGATCAAAGCGGTGAACGCGGGTAAGAACCTGCGCGAGGCTTTCATCTTGGGCAAAGACGCTCGCTTCAAGAGCAACGAACAGTTGCCGCCGGAACTGTTTTTCAGCGTTCCGCAATACAACACCTGGATCGAACTGCAATATGACCAAAGCCAGGAGGCGATCGAACGGTATGCGGAGGATATTCTGCGGAACGGATTTCCGGCCGGAATCTTGATGGTGGACGACAACTGGCAGCGTTATTACGGAAACTTCGACTTCAAAGCCGAACGATTTCCGGATCCGAAGGCGATGATCGATCGTCTGCATGCTCAGGGATTTCGAGTCATGCTTTGGATCTCTCCGTTCGTGAGTCCCGACAGTCCGGAGTTTCGCGACCTCCAGGCCAAAGGCTACCTCATTCGGCAGAAAGGGACGACCCGTGCGGCGGTAATTCCGTGGTGGAACGGGTATAGCGCTTGCTACGACCTGACGAATCCAGCTGCGTTCGACCACCTGCTGAGCACCTTACAACAGATGCAGCGCGAATACGGGGTGGACGGCTTCAAGTTCGACGCCGGCGATACCTATTTCTACGACCCGCAGACACAGGATTATCACGACCCGTCGGCTCGGGCAACGGACCACCTTCGGAGATGGGCCGAGCTGGGGAGTCGCTTTCCGTACAACGAGTTCCGTGCAGCTTGGGGGATGCAGGGAGCGCCGCTCGTCCAACGGCTCAACGACAAAAACCACTCGTGGGGAGCGTTGCGACAACTGATACCGGAGATGCTCAACGCGGGACTGTTGGGATACCCGTACACCTGTCCGGACATGGTCGGGGGCGGTCAGGTGGCCGACTTCTCGCCCGAAGCGCAAGGGCGATTGGACCAAAACCTGGTCGTTCGCTCGGCACAGTTGCAAGCCTTGATGCCGATGATGCAATTTTCGGTCGCGCCGTGGCGGGTGCTGGATGCCGAACACCTCGGCTACTGTCGGGCAGCTGCGGAACTCCACCGGAAAATGGCTCCGTATATCCTCGAAATGGCTCGGCATGCAGCCAAAACTGGCGAACCGATCGTTCGACACATGGAATATATGTATCCGAACAAGGGATTCTCGGACTGTCGCGACCAATACATGCTGGGATCCAAATACTTGGTGGCTCCGATCCTGACGCCGGACGGGAAACGAACGGTTCGTCTGCCGCGCGGCACCTGGGTCGACGACCTGGGGCAACGCTTCAAAGGGCCGTTGGTGATGGAGGTTTCGGCTCCGCTGGGGCGGATCCCGTACTATGAGCTAAAACGGTAGTAATTTTCAGGTCGACTCCAATGGTCCGTAAAACGTTCGATGCGCAAGCAAAGAGGGCATCGGGGGCGGAGTCGGGTAAAACCGAAGGGACGCCTGTTCGGGCATAGCTTCGCCGTTCGTCGTGGTCAATCAATTCTTCTCTCCCTTGCAACAGAGTCTGCCGGAAAAACGCTTCGCGAGAGCGGTGAAAACCTCCCGTTGGGGCGGATGGAAAAAACGCTGTTTGAATTGCGCTCGGCTTTCACTACCTTTGTAAAGTCATGGAACCATTCGTCGTATCGGCTCGCAAGTATCGACCCGCCACCTTTCGCAGTGTCGTGGGGCAGAGCCACATTACCGAGACGCTCAAAAACGCTATCGCTCGCGGACAGCTGGCGCACGCTTATCTGTTCACCGGTCCGCGGGGGGTGGGGAAGACGACCTGTGCGCGGATCTTCGCCAAGGCGATCAATTGCATGAATCCGACGACGGAGCATGAGGCGTGCGGCGAGTGCGAGTCTTGTCGGGCGTTTGCCGAGGGGCGGTCGTTCTCGATCCATGAACTCGATGCCGCTTCCAATAACTCGGTCGAGGATATCCGGGCGTTGACCGAAAAGGTGCGGATTCCGCCGCAGGTGGGGCGGTACAGCGTCTATATTATCGACGAAGTGCATATGCTGTCGGCTAACGCGTTCAACGCTTTCCTGAAGACGTTGGAGGAGCCGCCGCATTATGCGGTTTTCATTCTGGCGACCACCGAGAAGCATAAGATCTTGCCTACGATTTTGTCGCGGTGTCAGTGCTATGATTTTAATCGGATTCGGGTCGAGGATACGGTGCGGTACTTGCAGTATATCGCGGGGAACGAGGGGGTTGCGTACGATGACGAGGCGCTGCATGTCATTGCGCAGCGGGCCGATGGCGGGATGCGGGATGCGCTCTCGATGTTCGACCGCGTGGTGTCGTTCTGCGGGACGGAACTTACGGGGGATAAGGTGGCCGAGAGTTTGAACGTGCTGGATTACAATACCTATTTTGCGGCCACGGATTTGATTCTGGGGGGGGATTATGCCGAGCTGCTCAATCTGTTCGACGGGATTTTGCGGCGGGGGTTCGAGGGGCAGCTCTTTATTGCGGGATTGAACGGGCATATGCGCGACCTGTTGGTGTGTAAGAATCCGCAGACCGCTCAGCTTTTGGAGGTTACGGGTCGGGTGGCCGAACGCTACCGGGCGCAGGCGCAACAAGAGGGGTGCGACGTGGG
Organism: Rikenella sp.; assembly: GCA_029054535.1. GTDB lineage: Bacteria > Bacteroidota > Bacteroidia > Bacteroidales > Rikenellaceae > Rikenella. Next base: position 3,762 of record JAIDFC010000221.1, read on the forward strand.
ATTTCTGTTCAATGCGATCAACCTGTTGACCCAGACGGATACGGGCTATCGCTCGGCGACCAACCGGCGGTTGCATGCCGAGTTGGCGTTGATTAAGTTGTGCGGCCTGGGAGGGCTAAAAAAAAAAGATGATACCGTAGGGG
>JAIDFC010000222.1 GCA_029054535.1 Rikenella sp.
GACACGGCCAGAGCATCCCGTAGGGATGCGTGCTAAAGTTTTTCTGGTTCTCTTTGTTCACAAAGAGAACAGTACCCTCCCGTCGCTAAAGAACAGGCTATAGAAAAATAGAACGAATAAGTAAATAGACAAAGTTAGTCAATTCGGAGGACAAAGAGTAGAGAAAGTCCGTTTTGAGTGGCGATGCAGAAGATGTCGGTGGTTCCGCCGAGATCGACCCCGAGATCGCGTGCGATTTGTTCCGAGGAGTAGGGGAAGTTTCGCCGGTGGACGTTGACGCGTCGGATTCCGCGTGAGCGTAGCATACGGGCAAGGACCTTGGGTTGGTAGGGGTGTCGGAACGTGATTCGGTAGGTTTTTCCTGTGAATTCGGCGGGGAGTTCGTCCGCGAAGAGGTAGCCGCCGTCGAGCCATAGGTCGTTCGGCATTTGGGGAGCGAGGTACTGGGTTCGGTAGGCTTCGACGGTTCGCGTTTTGTAGAACGCGACGTCCGGCGCCAGTAGAAAACGGGCTTCGTCCCGCGTCGAAACGTCCGTGGGGTGAGGTACGGTCGTGTGAAGCGTTGGTATTTCGCGGTCGAAGTCGAACCGGCGCACCTCGCCCCGGCGAATGACCGTTACCCGCATCGCCGGGGTCGGTTCTCCGGCGTCGGTGTTCGAGAAACCGATCTTGGCCAATACCTCCTTGCATTCGCCGTCCAGCGAGATCACCTCGACGCAAGCCTCCGGGCCGAACCGTCGGTAGACCTCCGCTACGTCGAACAGCGGAGAGAGCTTCACCACGATCCGCCGCGCCATCTGCCGCAGGTCGGGCAGCAGTTCCAAGATGTTCGGCGAGCTGTCTTCCAGCGAATAGACCCGTTTCCCGTCGGCCGTTTTGCGCGACGGGTCGATGTACAGCAGATCGATCGTGCGGTCCTCGGGCCATTCGGCCACGAAATGTTCCGCACGGTCGGCAACGACCTCGATATTCCCGGCCCCGAGCCGGTCGAAGTTCCAGCGCGCGATCTGCGCGCGCAGCGGATCGACCTCGACCGCCACGACCCGCTCGAAGCTCCGTCCGAGCGCCCACGCATCCACCCCCAGACCGCAGGTCAGATCGACGGCCAACCTCCGTTCGCCGAGCGGTATTCCACTGAGAATACTCTCCGTCCGTGCCGAGGCCGTAGCCTCGCTGCTGGCCTGCTCGTACGCGACCTGCGGTACGATGCACCGCGCCGCATAGTATCCCGGCAGCTTGGTGCGACACCGCTGAAGCATCCGGATCTGCTGCGTTACGGCCGGGTTGCGCAGTTTCAGCGCAACCCGTTCCGGATCGTCCGTGAGGTGGCGTGCCACGAGGGCCTCTCCCTCGGTCGAGGCGAGTATGTCGAAATCCCTTTGTTCCATCGTTCAGACGTGAGGGGGTTAACTCCGGATGCGGAAAAATTGTTTCTGTAACTTCGGGTCGAGAAAGAGAACCAACAAACCCTGCAAATGCGCCGCCACGACGTGTGTCTGCGCGAACCACGCCTCGAACGTGCGCCGTTCGTCGGCCGAACGGAACGGTTCACGAAGCAGGACGATCGTTTTGCGCTCCGCGACCTCTGTAGCGGTCAGTTCGGCGACCGATTCGACCGTTACGATCCTCCATTCCGCCGCTCCCCATGTCGCGATGGCGGTGGGCAACTCTTGTCGCCGCCGAACCGGCATCGCCACCTCGCGGACGAAGCGGTACATCAGAGGCGAATGAACGCCGTGTCCGCGCCAATGTCGGGCCCGGATCGCGTGTCGCAGACGGGTGTACAGCTGGTAGCGGTTCATCGTTTCGGAGATCGTTTCGGATAGCGGGTATTTTGCTGAAAAGTCGGAGAATTATCGGAAATCGATCACTTCGACCCCCGGATGGGCCTTTGGGTCGAACCGGAAGGTCGCCTCCGAGACCGGAACGTTCGTCTGCAACTTCCGCAACGTCATCTCGATCGGCCGATCGGACGACGGCGTGGCGATCGAGATCCGTTTCAACAGGGCCGTCTCCGGGTCGATGTATAGTGTAATGGTCGTATAGTCCTGTGTCTGCGCCTTCGGCGTCAGCTCCACGACACGGAGCTTTTTCCCGCCGGCGGTCGAGACATCCGGCAGAGACCGGTGCACATAGTCCCCCGGATCGACGTTCAACAGACGCGACGGATTCGACAGGACGTTCGGCTGCTCCGGATCGAGCCGTTCGATCGTAACCTCGTTGTTCCGAGGCTGGTAGTTCCACAGCGTGGCCCCGTCGAAATACAACTCCTGTCCCCCGACCTGCGCGGCGAACCGCTTTCCGTTGACGGTCAGTGTTCCGTTCGTCGTCCCTTCGTCCTCGGTCGAGGCGGTGAATTCGACCCGATAGCTGGTCCAATCCCGCATCTGATTCCGCATCCGTTCGAGCAGCTCGGCCGATCGTTCGTCGGCCTGGGCTTGGAAGACGCACAAGGCCGACAGGAAAAATAGAATGATCTTTTTCATCTTCCACTGTATTTACAAGTTATCGAGGATCATCTCGAGCGACATCGGGTCGTTGACCAGCACCTGCCGCGGCTTTCCGCCCCCCTCGCTGTGCCCCACGATGCCGGCCGCCTCCAGTTGGTCGATCAGCCGACCGGCGCGGTTGAACCCGATCGAGAATTTCCGCTGGATGGTCGACGCCGACCCCTGTTGGTTGGCCACCACGTACCGCGCCACCTCCTCGAACAGCGAATCCCGTTTGGCGAGCACATCTCCTCCGGCCGCCGAAGAGGACGAATCGTCGCCCTCCGGCGTATATTCCGGCAGTTCGTACGCCGAGGGATATCCCTGTTGATGCTCGATATGGTCCGTGATCCGTTCCACCTCCGGCGTGTCGATGAAGGCGCATTGCACGCGCGTAATTTCGCTCCCCGTGGAGATGAGCATATCTCCGCGCCCCACCAGCTGGTTGGCCCCCGGCTGGTCGAGGATGGTCCGCGAGTCGATCATGCTGGTTACCCGGAACGCGATCCGCGCCGGGAAGTTCGCCTTGATGACCCCCGTTATGATATTGGTCGTCGGCCGCTGCGTGGCGATGATCAGGTGAATTCCCACCGCCCGTGCCAGCTGCGCGATTCGGGCGATCGGGGTCTCGATCTCCCGCCCGGCGGTCATGATCAGGTCGGCGAACTCGTCCACGATCACCACGAAGTACGGCAAGTACCGATGCCCTTTCTCCGGATTGAGCCGCCGGTTGATGAATTTTTCGTTGTACTCCTTGATGTTCCGCACCTTGGCCGCTTTCAAGAGGTCGTACCGGGCGTCCATCTCGATACAGATCGAGTTGAGGGTGTAGATCACCTTCTGCGTATCCGTAATAATGGCCTCCTCTTCGGTCGGCATCTTGGCCAGGAAGTGCTTTTCGAGTTTGGCGTAGAGGGTCAGCTCGACCTTCTTCGGGTCGACCAGGATGAATTTCAGTTCCGCCGGATGCTTCTTGTACAGGAGCGAGGTAATGATCGCGTTCAACCCGACGGATTTTCCCTGCCCGGTAGCCCCGGCCACCAGCAGGTGCGGCATCTTGGCCAGGTCGAACACAAAGGTCTCGTTCTGGATCGTCTTCCCGAGCGCCACCGGCAGGTCCGCTTTGGAGTCGTGGAACCGGGGCGACTTGATGACCGAATACATCGAGACCACCTCTTTGTTCTTGTTCGGCACTTCGATCCCGACGGTCCCCTTGCCCGGAATCGGGGCGATGATCCGGATCCCCAGCGCCGAAAGGCTCAGCGCGATATCGTCTTCCAGATTCTTGATTTTGCTGATCCGCACCCCCGGAGCCGGAACGATTTCGTAGAGCGTAACGGTCGGTCCGATCGTCGCCTCGATGGTGTCGATCCGGATGCCGAAGTTTTCGAGGGTCGTGATGATCCGGTTTTTGTTCTCGACCAGCTCTTCGTCCGTAACCGTAACTCGTTTCGTGTGGTCGTCCAGCAGCTCGACCGGAGGCTTCCGGTAGTGCGAAAGCTCCAAGGTCGGATCGTACAGGTCGCTGTTGTTGACGACCGCATCCTCGACCTGTTCCTCTTCGGGCTGCTCGACCAGGAATCCGGGTTCTTCGTCGGCCGGTGCCGAGGAAGGTCGCACGCTCGGGATCGGCACCGGTTCCGGCTTCGGCTCCGGTCGATACGTCTCTTCCTCCTCCTGCGACCGCTGCACCGTAAACGTCGGTTCTGCCGCCCCCCGTTGCGTTGTCGTCTCCTCTTTTGTCGCCGTCGTCGTTTCCTTTCGCACCGTCGTTGAAGCGGGTTGGGCTGCCTGTTCCGCCTCTCCCGTCGGAGCTATCCGGGTGTTCTGTTCCCCCGCCGTCATCCCCGGAATGCCCCGAGATGCCACAGTAAACCGAATCTCCTCTTCCTGCTCGTCGCGTTCGCTCGCCGGGGCCGAGTAGGGCAGGGGAGCCGGGGCCGCCGCCGGAATCGACGGATCCGCCGCCGTATAAGAGGAGGCGTAGTTATTGTAATTGTAGTAGAGGTTGTAATAATAGGTCTCCCGGTCGAACCCGTAGACGATCGGTTGTCCCCAGTCATCGTATCCCATCAGGTAGCCCCACGAGCCGTCGTAATTCTGCACGAGTCTGGCCCGTTCTGCCGGAGCCGGAACGTATTCCGGCATCTGCGGTTCCATCTGCGGCTGCATCTGGGACTGCGTCTGCGGCATCTGCGATTCGATCGGCCGGCTCGGCATCGGCTCCGCTGTCGGTTGTTGTGATTGCGGTTGCGGTTGAACCGCGGACTGAGGAACCGACAGAGACTGTTGCTGTATTTGCTGCTGTTGTTCCTGCTGTTGTTGCTGCAATTGTTCCTGTTGCTGAAGCTCGGCTGCCAATGCTTCGCGCCGCCGCTCCATCGCGGCCTCCATCTTCAACCGCCGCTCCTGTGCCTCCAACCGCGCCATCTCGGCCCGAACCCGTCGTTCGGCCCGCTTTCGTTCGCTGTAAGCCTTCCACTGCGCCCTCCACTGCCGGATCAACAGCCCGTTGGCATAATACAGCGTCCCGAAGAGCAGAACGACCACCAGCAGGGTCGTTCCCTCGTCTCCGATCATCGCCTCCAGCCACCGGGCGATGAACACGCCGTGCGTTCCTCCCCAGCCGCTCCCGAAGACCTGCGGATCGGCCCCCCAGAAGTGTCCGGCGGCGATCGAACCTACGATCATCACCAGAATCGTCGACCGGATCGCCCGCCGCAAACGCATCGAACGCAAACGCAAAAGTTTGATAGCCAAAAAGAAAACGACCAAAGGAAACAGCTCGCCGAAGATCCCGAACCACCGTCCGATGATGCTGTTCGCCAGGATGGCACCGATTCGTCCGCCCCAGTTCATGGCGTCCTGCCGCAGGTCGGTGAACAGGTTCCCCCAGGTGGCGATATTTTGGTCCACATCCCAGTAGATCAGGTACGAGATGGTCGAAACGGCTAAGTAACCGGCTAAAAACAACAACGTCAGACTGGCCCAGATGTAGCGGTCCGAGGTCTGTTCCGTGTCGGACGTCGGGGTCGTCCGTTGCGCCCGTTTCTGTGGGCTCGGCGTCTGTTTCTTCGAGGTTTGTCCGGTTGTCGCTGGGCGAGAGGCCGGACGATTCGCGCCGTGTCCGGCAGCCGAAGAGGACGGATGGGTGTTTTTGCGCGTGGCGGTGCTCGATTGCCTGCTGGCCACTCGTTGTACCCGATCGGTCCGAAGCCGGTCGTTCGTTCCTGCATTTTTTTTCGCGGCGGCGGCAGACGGAGATACGACTCGCCGCGTCGCCCCCCCGGCACTACGAGCGCCGGACGCACGACGATCCCGAACGGCTCGTTCGGCGAGTTGATCTACCTGTCGTTTCGCTGCCATCGATCTGCGTTTCAGTGTTTTAGATTCTCTTCCGTCAGGTGCTTGCGGTATTGTTCGGCCCGTTTGCGAAGCCGTTCGGTCTCGGCCGCCGTCCCGCTCCCGATGAACCGGCTCTCGCCGAGCGAGGTCCGGTCGGTCAGCAAACCGCGCTCGCGAAGCAGTTCCGCCGTATGGCGCGCAATGGCCGGTGCGGGATCGACGATCCGAACCGGACGGTCGCCGAGAACCCGACGAATCGCCGGAATCAACAACGGAAAGTGCGTACAAGCGAGTACCAACTCATCGACACCCTCCGCCAACATCGGTTCGATGTAATCGCGCAACAATCGTTCCGTCTCCGGTGCATCTTCCCATCCCTTCTCGACCGCTTCGACCAGCCCGTTCCCGGCCGTCGCGATCACCCGCACTCCGATTCCGGTAGCATATCGTTCGGTCGTCTGCCGGAACATCTCGCTGCCGACCGTATAAGCGGTCCCGAGCACTCCCACCACGCCGCTCCGCGTCTCCCGTGCGGCGGGCTTCACGGCGGGTTCCAACCCGACGAACAACATCTCCGTCCACTCCGCCCGCAAGGTCGAAATAGCGGCTGTCGTCGCCGTGTTGCAAGCGACCACGATCAACTTGACACCGGCTTCCACCAAGGTCGAAACGCCGCTCCGAACCAGGGTCGTAATCTCTTCCCGACTCCTCCCGCCGTACGGACAGTGCGCGCTGTCGGCCCAATAAACCACCTCCTCGAACGGCATCTGACGGACGACTTCGGCCCAAATGCTGATGCCGCCCATTCCGGAGTCGAGAATGCCGATCGGGGAGTCTTGCGTGATACTCATATCTGTAGAGTGGTTACAATCAACAAAGGTACAAAAAAGCGGTCGTGTCTGAAAATTTTCAAACACGACCGCCGGTCTTAAAAATGACTTTCTTAGCTCTCTGATTATTTTCTATTCTTTGGCTACCGTATGGAACCGTTCTTTCTTTTCAAAGAAAGAACCAAAGAAACTTCCAACAGCTACGCTACGCCCTAGGCTCCGCAATCTAATGCTCTGGCCCATGGCGTTGGGCCGGGGTTCTTTTAGGCGCGCCCTTAGTGCAAGCTAAACCGTTGGGCGCGCTCAAAAAGAATCCCTCGGCCCCAATATAAAGACCAAAGGCTCTTGACTACGGCAGCCCATGGAATGCGTAAGCATTCCCGAAAGTCTTTTTGGTACTTTTTCTTCAGAAAAAGTACAGTACCCTCCCGTAGCTAAAAAGAAGAAGGGAATACACAGAGCGAAAGAAAGGTTTTATTTAATGCCGAGCGACTGTTTCACGAGCGGCAACATGTTGACCATTTGCGCCTCGTTCTGGTAAACCAAGGCATTGGAACTCAGGTCGAAAACCGCCGTCAACCCCTGTTCCTTAGCCACCTTGGCGATCGCTCCCTGCGCCTTTTCGATCACCGGTTTGAGCCATTCCATCTGTTTGGTTTGGATCTCCTGTTGAGCCGATTGTTGGAACTCTTCGAGCCGCGTTTGGAGGTCGAAGATGTCTTTTTCTTTCTGTTTGCGGACCGTTTCGGACATCGAGCTCAGGTTATTGGCCAAGTCCTGTGCTTTGGTGGTGTATTCGTTCCGCATGGCGGTGAACTGCTCTTCGAGTTCTTTGCCGAGGTCCATCACTTTCTGTTGTACAGAGTCGGTTTCCGGCATGGCCGAGAGCAGCTCCTGGGAGTTGAGATAGCCGAATTTCTGAGCATGTGCCGATCCGGTACCGATCAACAGGAATGCAGCTGCCGAAGCCAGCAGGATGGTCAGTTTTTTCGTGGTTTTCATAGCGATAAATGTGTTTTTTATTTGTTTTATCTCTTCGTTGTGCAAATGTCGTGCAACTTCTCTTCCCCAAGAGGAAAGGCTGCCGCTGTCGAGCCGCTTAGAACGTCTGCCCGAGCGAGAAGCTGAATTTCCCTCCGGCGGCCTTGCCGTTCGATTCGGTGGTCTTGTCGAAGCCGTACCCCCAGTCGATCCCGAGCATCCCGAGGTAGGGCAGATAGACCCGCAACCCGATCCCCGCCGACCGCTTCAAGCTGAAAGGTTTGAACTCGGCCAAAGTATTGAACGCGTTCCCCGCTTCGGCAAACGCCAGCGCGTAGACCAGCGTCCCCCCCGTCCGCACCAGCGGGTAGCGCATTTCGACGGTGTATTTGCTGAAGATCCGGGCATAGATCCCGTAGTTGGCCATCGGCGTCAAAGCGTCTTCCTTGTACCCCCGCAACCCGATGGTTTCGACCCCGTACAGACTGTACCCGGTCAAACCGTCGCCCCCCATCTGGAATCCTTCGAACGGCGAGAGTTTGTTTTTGTTGTAATGCCCCAAGTATCCGAACTGCGCTCTGGCCATCAAGACGAGCTTATTATTCGCCGAAAGCGGCACGAACCACTGTCCGTTGAACCGCCATTTGTGGTATTCGATCCAGTGGTAGCGTTCCCGGTCGGTCATGAGTTGGCTGTAGTCCTTGCCGTCGAACGCCGACCACGGCGGGGTCAGCGCCACCGAGAGGTCGAATTTCGACCCGGTGGTCGGATATTGCATGATGTCGTCCACCGAGTTTCGCGAGATGCCCAGGTTCAGCGCCAGCGTGTTGCAGGTCCCGTCTTTGACCAGGAAGTAGTCCCAGTTGTGGAGCCGGTAGCTCTGCATGGTCAGCCCCACGGACAAAGTAAAGTACTGGTCCGGCCAGTTGAGCCGTTTCCCGATCCCGACGGTCCCCCCGATGGTCCCGAAGTGTGCGGTCGCTTTCTGTCCCAGATAATAAGCGTCGGTCTCGCGCGAGGTGTAGAACGACACCGAGAGCGAGGTCGGTTTCCGCCCGCCGAGCCACGGTTCGATGAAGTTCACCGACAAAGCCCTGTAATAGCTCCCGTTGGTCTGCACCTTGAGGCCGATCGTCTGGTTGTCCCCCGCCGGATACGGCCGCCAAGCCTTTTTGTTGAAGAAGTTCCGCAGCGAGACGTTGGTGAAGTTGATCCCCACCGACGCGATGAACATCCCGGCGCCCCAACCGCCCGAGAGTTCGAGCTGGTCGTTGGGTACCTCGGTCAGCAAGTAGTTGATGTCCACCAGCTCCTGTTGAATGTTCGGATTGACGTTCGGCAGCAAGGTCTGCGCGTCGAACTGCCCCATCGACGCCAGCCGCTGGTAGGTCCGCATCAGCAAAGCCTGACTGTACAGTTCCCCCGGCATGGTGTAGATC
>JAIDFC010000223.1 GCA_029054535.1 Rikenella sp.
CCCAGGCCCAGACCGGTCCCTGCTCCGGGTGCATCCGTGGCACGACGCGTGTCGGATGGACGCAGTAGCCCAGTTCGCGCATGTTTCCGCCCAAGACCTTGCTCAAGGCGTACTGCTGTCGTCCTTTTTCCGATTCGGTGAAGAAGCCGTATTTCTGGGACAGCCGGCGCAGAGCTTGGATGACGTATGCCGGCGTATTCCCCCGCGGACACCTCGGCCGACACGACATGCACTCGCCGCAGTACCAGATGGTATCGCTTTTGAGAAGCGCCTCGATACTCGCGTCGTCGCGTGCCTGCACATCGTCCACGATCTGTCGCGGGTCGTAGTTGTAGTACTCCGCCGCCGGGCAAACCGCCGTACACGCTCCGCAGTTCATACAAGCGTTCAGCCCCTCGCGGAAGCGGTAGTCCTCCATCAGTTCGTCGAAATATTTCCCCATGTCTTTCTGTCTGCAAGCCGGTTTTTCAGCAAACAAAAATAGGGTTGTCGGAGATATGGCGGGATAGTCTTATCACCTATTTTGAGTAGGTATTTATACGTAAAAAAGATCTATTCTTATGAAGGATTGTCTGACGTCGTGATGCGGCGACGTCAAAGAGGATTTTCTCCACCGCGCGGCCTTAGTGATGCGTAGCATCGACCAAACGCGAAGCTGTGTATTCGACATGGGCAGAACGCCCCCAGAATCAATATTCGACCAACTCCATAACCCCATCCGAACCGAGCCTCCCATAAACAGGATGCTCGATCCACTCTCCCAATACCACAACGCTACTCCGATCGCTCAATCGGTGTACGATCGGCGTATGGATATGACCGCAAACCAAATACGCGATCTCCGGATGCTCGGCTATATAGACCCGCCCAAAACGAACGATCGGCTCTTCTTCGCCCCGAAAACGGTGCGCTACTCCCTCCGTCCGCCCATGCCGGTTATGCGACGACCACCAGTGTCCGAACCGCATCATCACGTTCGGATGGAGCACGGCCGAAAAAACGCGCCGTAAAAAACCGCTATGAAAAACGCGTCGCAAGATCGCGTATTTCCAATCCCCCGACTTCCCCGCCCCATCGCCGTGCGCGATCCAAATCCGGCGACCGTAAAGCTCGAAAACAGCCGGAGCAGTATGCACAGTCATCCCGATCTCCTGCGCAAAGTAGTCTCCGACCCACAAATCATGATTCCCGACAAAGAAATGGACCGGAATCCCGGCGTCGCAAAACTCGGCCAACTTCCCCAGTGTCCGCACAAACCCTTTCGGCACCACCCGCCGATACTCGAACCAAAAGTCGAACACGTCTCCGACCAGAAAAAGTCCCTCGCAATCCTCGCGTATCGCGTCGAGCCAACGCACGAAGCGCCGCTCTCGTTCTCGAGAGTCGGCGCCGCGATATACCAGTCCCAGATGGACGTCGGATGCAAAATAATAGGCCATAAACGTATCTTTCCGGCAGGGTGATTCGAAAAATGGTTCAACTCCCTCTGATGGGTCAGAAATTTCTGCGCCCCGTAGTCTCGCCCGGATGCACAAGCTAAGGGTTTCGATCTCTCGCAGAGGCTGCTCGACAATAGAGTTCCAGGCACGCGGATCGGGTAACCCTAAATCTATGCGCATGCGGTTCGATCTGCAGGGCAAGCACCCCTATCCGCGGCGAGATTCATTCGTATTCTCCATAAACCACGCACAATGGGCGCACGAGGCATCGCCGCCCCACGCGGAGCGCGGGGCCGCTCGGCACTCAAAAATTGGGGGTTTGCTCTGTAAGTCTCCGCTGGCGGCTTCCCAGAATCGTGTTTGACCGCGCGTTGGCGGAACTTTTCGTCAGGTCGTACGCCCGGGAGAACGCACCCGAGTTCCATATGAGGGTTGCGGGCCTCCCGTGGGGAGGCGTACGGCCCGCACGACTCTACCGAGTCGGATCATTCATCGAACCGCCTCCGGCCGTGCGCCAAGCGATTCATTCTGAGCCGCCATAAATCGCGCTCTTCGAGCGCGCGATCCGGCGCCACCCCCGGCGACGGACGCAACCTCTCACGATGCTCGATTGCGCCCTTGCTGGCGGCAATCCGAAGCCTCGGAAAAATCCGCCTCAGTCATCGCCCGCAGAAATCTTCCGTGATCTCCCCATGACGGGCCGGAGCTTCGCCACGCGAAGGCCCGCTAATTTCTCCATCGCTGGCGCGATGGGAGCGGACCTCGCAAGCTCCGACCCGATGCCACTCAACACGCAAACCGAACAGCCTCTACCCTACAGTCTCTGCCGTCGCCCGCGGGAATTTCATCTCGGTTTGACTCTTGCATCAGCGAAATTTCTCCAAGATCTCACCATGGCGGGCTGAAGCCACCCCAGGCGGAGGGCCGCATTCCTCGCATGCTCGGGCGACCGCTCCGCTGGCTCCGGCCCGGGGCTAAACGGCACTCGAAAGCTGGAGCTTGCTCAGCAACATGCAAAAACTACGCTCCCGCGCGGGGCCACCCAATAAGGCGGAGAAAACCCCAGTAAAAGCCCCAACGGGGCCTCGCGGCGAGCAGGCGATGCTGCGAATCGCTATAACGTTCTAAAAAACAATCTTTGGTCGCGCGCGAGGCTATCCGAAAGAGAAACCGTGTCTGTCCGCGCGCTGGCGGAAATCTTGTTCAAAAGCGTGAATCGCTTTTGAACGATTTCCTACTCCAGCAATCGCGCGCGGGATTATTCAACAGAGAAACCGTGT
>JAIDFC010000224.1 GCA_029054535.1 Rikenella sp.
GACAAGGCGAAACCGATTCCCGGCGTTTTTCTTTGTCTACTTTCTTTGACGACAAAGAAAGTAGAAGCCCGCCGGCTTGAGGCGACAAAGAAAAATTTCTTGACAAGAACGAAAGTTCTTTGCGCCGCTTTCTTTCAAGAAAGGAACATACCCACCGTAGCTAAAGACCTGGCATTTACACATAAAAACCGATTTATATGCGTCATTCGATATCAGCAGCCTTTTTGGGATTGTTTGCAATAGCTTGTACGAGTCGTCCGGAGCCGCGGGAGGCGGCCGTTATTCCGCAGCCGATGCGGATGGTCAAGCGGGGGGATTATGTACGGATCGGTCCGGACCGGATTCGGACGGGAGTCGATACTAGCGTCGTTTCGAATCCGGAGGGCTACCGGCTGACCGTCGGACCCGACGGCGCGGAGGTGATCGGCGGGGGCGAGGCCGGGGTTTTCTACGGGTTGCAGACCTTGGAACAGCTCAGAGACTCGGCCGGCTGGGTGCCGACGGTTGAGATCGAAGACGCGCCGCGGTTCCGGTGGCGGGGGATGCACTTGGACGTGAGTCGGCACTTCTTCCCGAAAGAGTTTATCAAAAGATACCTGGATATACTGGCTTACCATCGGATCAACGTCTTCCACTGGCACTTGACCGACGGCATCGGTTGGCGGTTGGCGATCGACCGGTATCCGCTCTTGACCGAGCGGGCGGCGTGGCGGCGGGTGAAAGATCCTAAGGCGCCGTGGGTCGGACTGGAACTCAGCGACGAGTCGCGGCGGGACAGTGCGGACACCTATGGCGGGTACTATACGAAAGAGGATGTGCGCGAGATCGTGGCGTATGCCCGGGCGCGGCACATTACGGTGATTCCGGAGATCGAGATGCCGGGCCATTCCGAGGCGGCGACGTTCGCCTATCCGGAGTACGCCTGTCCGACGGCCCGGCCGGGGAGCGGTATTTACTGTCCGGGGAACGACTCGACCTTCGTGTTTCTGCAACGGATCGTCGACGAGGTGGTCGAGCTGTTTCCCGATGCGCCGTACATCCACATCGGCGCCGACGAAGTGGGGAAGGAGCAGTGGAGGGGGTGTCCGTTGTGCCAGGCGCGGATGCGGACCGAGGGGCTCAAGGACGAGCATGAGTTGCAGAGCTATTTCGTACACCGAATGGAGGAGCATATCAACGCCAAAGGGAAGGCGATGATCGGTTACGACGAGATTCTCGAAGGGGGACTGGCTCCGAATGCGACCGTGATGTCTTGGACCGGCTTCGAGGGGGGCGTGCGAGCGGCCAACGCCGGGCACGATGCGGTGATGGTGCCGCTGGACTACGTCTACTTCGACCATTACCAGGGGCAAAATCCTTGCGAACCGCAGGCCTGGGGAGGATATAACGGGTTGCCGCGCGTCTACTCGTTCGATCCGGTGCGACCGGAGATCGAGGCGGACAAACGGCACCATATTCTCGGCGGGCAGGCCAATATCTGGACCGAAAACATTCGGACGCCGGAACACGTGGAATACATGTTGCTGCCACGCTTGGCGGCGTTGGCGGAGGCCTTGTGGACGGATACGACGGCTAAGGACTGGGGGCGTTTTGAACGGAAATTGGATCGGCAGTTGAGTCGTTATGCGGCGCGGGGATGGAATTATGCCGAGAGCGGATTCACACCGTTCGTTGCGGAACAATATTTCCGTCCGGACGGAGCGTTGGTCGTGCGGTTAGAGACGGAATTGTCGGGCTATCCGATCCGCTACACGCTGGACGGGAGTCTCCCTTCCGAAGGGGCGGAGTTGTATACGGACTCTATTGTAATCAAGGAACCGGCGACGCTGACGGCTCGGGCGTTCCGGGGAGGAGAGCCGGCGGGGTGCGTGCTGAAGGTGCCGCACTTGCTGAACCGGGCGACGCTGGCGAAGGTCTCCTATGCGACGCCTTACAACCCGGCCTACACGGGCGGAGGCGATACGGCGCTGGTGGACAATCGATACGCTTTCAAACGGGGCGACGACCGAGCTTGGCAGGGGTTCGAGGGGACGGATATGGATCTGACGCTGGATTTGGGCGAGGAGCAACCGGTGGCAGGGGTGTGGACGGAGTTCTTGCAACATATTGCCTCGACGTCGGTGATGCTGCCGACCCGCCTGGCGGTGTGGACGTCGACGGATGGACAGAATTTTACGCGGGTTGTGGATCGAGCTGTAGAGGAGGACGACGATTCGGAGGTCATGATCCGACCGTTCGACCTTCGATTCGAGGCTCCGGTCTCGGCGCGGTACGTGAGGATCCGGGCGACGAACCGAGGGGTATTGCCGGTTGGACATCCGCGCGAGGGTTCGCCGGCCTGGGTCTTCACGGACGAAGTGGTGGTCTACTGATCGGGGCTACGGACTCTCGACGCCGGGCGACTTGCCCAGATTGATTTTGACGGAGCGCTATTACCGCTCCGTTTTTTATTGCTTTTGTCGGTTTTTCTCGTTGGGCTTGTTTTTCTCTGCCGGATGGCCCCAGAGAAACGCAGTATCGCTCGCCCGGGACGCATCATGCCTTTTGTCGGGGGGGGCGCAGGGCGCGGTTTTGGGGAAATCAAAGAGTCTGACACTGTTGCACTCGTAGCTTGCGGTACGGTACCCGAGATTACCCGTTCCGCCGCAGCTCCAGCCGTCGGTCGATACACGATGGAAGATCCGATTCCACGTGCGACACATAGATCAACGATTTGCCCGGCCGACCGCAAAAGGCCTCGACGATCGCCCTCACCCGCGCCTTGTTGATCTGGTCGAGCCCGTTGAGCGGCTCGTCCAGGATCAGCAGGTCCGGATCCTTGACGAACGCCCGCGCCAGCAGAACCAGTCGTTGTTCGCCGCTCGACAGCCGCAGGAACGACCGATCGGCTACCGCTCCGATTCCGAACACCTCCATCCAGGCCTCGGCCGAGGTCAATTGCTCGGCAGTCGGTGTCTCGTACAGCCCCAGCGAGTCGAAATAACCCGATGCCGCTAAGTTCACCGCCGGGATCGGTTTCAAAAACGACCGGTGCATCTCCGCACTCACGTATCCGATCCGTCGTTTGATCTCCCAAATGCTCTCGCCCGTACCGCGCTGCCGACCGAATAGGGTGATGTCCTGCGCATAGGCTTGCGGATTGTCGGCACAGATCAAACTCAGCAGCGTCGACTTTCCCGACCCGTTCGGTCCGGCCAGGGCCCATCGCTCGCCGTTTCGGACGGTCCAGTCCAGTGCGTCGAGAATCGTCCGATCGCCGTAACGAATCGTAACCCCGCGGAGTCGAACCGCCTCTTCGCAGGTCAACGGCTCACGTTCGGGCGCCGGCAGGGCGATGGCCGGAGGCAAAACCGCAACCGATGGTCGCCGAAAGAGGCTGGCCGGAATTTTCGGTCCCAGTTGCCGATCTTCCAACCTGTAAATATGGGTAATAAAATCCGGTATCTCGGCTTCGTCCGACAGCACGAGAATGAGTTGAAGCCCCTCCATCGCGGTCAGTTGTCCCAACAACTCGTTCATCACGGCACGTGCCTCGGTGTCCAGACCGATAAACGGATTGTCTACCGCCAAAACTCGTGCTTGGGTCAGCAACATGCGGACGATCTGGAACTTACGCAGTTCGCCGCTCGATAGTAGTACGACCGGTTTGTCCAGCATCGGGTGAATCGCCAACAGGTCGTAGAGCTCCTTCCGAAACGCCGGGTCGGCGGTCTCGATCCGGTCGAGCAGCTCGCCCACGCGCGGGGCGTTCTCGTTGTCGCACGAATTCCACCGCTGTTGATAGTAATATTCGCCGTCTTCGGCCCGATTATATGTCTCGTGGAAAGCGATGTATCGCATCCCGCCGCCGGCTCTCTTTCGATCGCCGCTCGCGAATCCGTACGTCAAGCGTCCGCTCCGCAGTGCCCGACGACCCAACAAGGTCTCGATCAATGCGCTCTTCCCGCTGCCGTTCTCGCCGACAACGGCCACCTGCTCGCCCTCTTCTAACCTGAAATTCAACGGCGAGGCAAACTCATATCCCCCTTCGCTCAATACGGCGTCTGTCAAACGAATCGTTACTTCCTCCATTTGTTCCATTCGATTGATTTTCGCCCAAAAATAACCGAAACCGATTATTATTCCTAAATTTGTCCAAAACCTAATCTTGGTTTCGGATCTGGCTCCGCGGTCCTTTCTTTTTTAAGAAAGAACAATTCCTGGCGGCACCATGCAAGTTCCGAATCCAATTAAGATCTCGAGATATGTTAGGGATATTAGTTCAGTTACCGACCGATCCGGCCGTATTGGCGAAAGCCGACAGTGTGAAAACCTCCTTTTCACAGAAATTGAGCGCCTTGTCCGAGATGTCGGGGGCCGATCTGTTGAAGGCCGCTACGAGCGGGATTGCCAACGTGGCATTGAAAGTCGTGATCGCCCTGTTGATTTTCTGGGTGGGTCGCTGGTTGATCCGGCGCGTGCGGAAGCTCCTGGAACGGATCATGACCCGGAGAAACGTGGATATTTCGTTGCGGGCGTTTTTGATGAGTCTGGTGAACATCACCTTGATGTTGTTTCTCATAATCACCATTATCGGCGTGTTGGGGATCGACACGACCTCGTTCATCGCCCTGTTCGCTTCTGCGGGGTTGGCGATCGGTATGGCGCTGAGCGGCACGCTGCAGAACTTTGCCGGCGGGGTGATGATCCTGTTGTTTCGTCCGTTCCGGGTGGGGGACTTCATCGAGGCACAGGGGCAGAGCGGGACAGTCAAGGAGATCCAGCTGATCCATACGCTGCTTAATACGCCGGACAACAAGACGATCCTCTTGCCGAACGGTCCGGTGTCGACGGGGATCATCAACAACTACTCGCGGGAGCCTCGGCGACGGGTGGATTGGACCTTCGGGATCGCTTACGGCGACGACTACGACTTGGCGCGGACGACGATCGCGGAGCTGCTGGCGGCGGATGAACGGGTGGCGAAAGATCCGGCGCCGTTTATCGCCTTGTCTGCGCTGGCGGACAGCTCGGTGAATATCGTCGTACGGGCTTGGGTCGACTCGAGCGAGTATTGGAACGTCTACTTCGACATGAACGAGCGGGTCTACAAGGTCTTCTCGACCAAAGGGCTGAACATCCCGTTCCCGCAAATGGACGTACATCTCTACAAGGAGGGGGGCGCGGAATAACATTCTGTTGTCTGCTCTATAAAAGCGACAGGCGGCGCGATTCCGGGCAAAGAATCGCGCCGCCTCGTTTCTTAATGAAACGTCGAATCGCAAGGGTTATCTCGTACGTTTATAATAGTAAACGCCATCATCCGCCCCCCAGTCCAGCACCAATTCTGTCTGCGTGAGAGACTTGATTTTCATGCGGTCCGTATCGCCGTCATCGTAGTTTACGTACAAGTAGCCAGATTTCACTTCATACTCAAACGGGTAATTTTCTCGAATTCCGTCATCGATTACCACAAAGGTCCCTCGACCATTTGTATTGAATGTCCAGGTAACTTGTAAACCGTATGCAGCCCCGTATTCGGTATCCCACCCGTCTTCGTCGTCGTACACTTTGTACTGTTCCCAGCTACCGACCAAATTGGAAACAGTCGTTGCTTTTTTCTCTTCGTTTTTGTCGTCGTCTTTCTTACAGCCCACGAAGGTTACGAGCGAGAATGCCAACAGAGCATAAATCAATTTTTTCATATCAATCGGTGATTTTTTGTGCACCCCGACTCCATCAGATGCCGTTTTCGGTAAAAAAGAAAGTGTGGAGTCGTTAGTCTATCTGCGTAGAGGTTCTGGAATACCCTGAGACAAATAAACAATACCCCACACTTGTATATAACGAACGGGCAGAATGCTCCGTTGCGTTTGTATACAAGCTATGAGTGTTTATCGCCCTCCTTGTCTCAGTTGAAATTTTCCAGATTTCTACGCAAGGATAAAAGCTAAACACTTTCATCGAAATATGTCCGCCGAGGCCTCTTGCGAGGATCCCGACCGGACAAAGATAGAAAATGTTCGGGTAACACTCAAATGGGGTATTGCAATGGCAAAGGTCGGGGAAAGTTTCTGAAATTCCGCCATTGCCCCGGCACTATGTTCGTCGTATCTTGCCGTTTACGGGAGTAGGGGCAGCTATAGCGCGCGGTTAGAAACTATTTTTAGAATAGTATAGCGATACGCAGCATCGGACGCGTTGCGTTTTTACTTGGGTTTTCGCAGCCTTATAGTTGCCCACCGCGGGCACGCGGCCCCGCGCGGGAGCGCAGTTCTTGCTTGTTGCCAAGCAAGGCTCCAGTTTTCGAGTGCCGAGCAGCACCCCGCGCGCGATTGCTGGAGTAGGAAATCGTTCAAAAGCGTGAATCGCTTTTGAACAGGATTTCCGCCAGCGCGCGGGCAGACACGATTTTCGAAGAGAAATCCGCGCGCCGCGCCTAAAGAGGGAAATCAAACCGATAAACGAAGAGTTTATCGGGAATGATTTCCCCAGGCGCGCGGTCAAACACTGTTTCAAGAGAAAAGCCCGGCGCAGGGGGAGGCGGCTTGGTCGCGCGACCGGAGGTCGCGGTTTGTTTCAGGAGAAGACGAACAAGGTCGAAGCCAGCGGAGGTGCGCATGAGCGAAGCGAATATTGCGGGCCTCCGCCTGGGGTGGCTTCGGCCCGTCATG
>JAIDFC010000225.1 GCA_029054535.1 Rikenella sp.
GTCCCCCTCAAGTCAAAACGCGACATTCCCGGGGGTGCTTTCGCTTGCACCTTAATCTTGCTTGGTGTGTCTCGGTCTGGATGGGTCAACTGCGACTCTTCGAGTCGCGCGAACCGCCGCCATCCCGCGCGGCGGGGAGCAACTCGTCGGAGCTCGTTGCTTCCGCCCCTGGCGGCGATTCGCATTCTTGCCCGGCAGGTTAGGCTCAGGTGCTGAGCGGCCTCTCGATTTGCTGGCAGCGTCGACTATTCACAAAGAAAACTGTTCTATCCCGTAGCCAATGACCACGCATACACCCAATAAGCAACATGTTCGCTATTGCGGAATCCGGACCGTCATGAAGATCGCCTCGATCTGTCGGACGTAGTCCCGCATGGGCACCGTATTATTGGGCGACGGAGAGTAGACATAGCCGTCGATCGCCAGCATCCGTTTTCGAGCCTCGTCGTAAGTGGTGTAGTTGATAAACGGTCCCCCCATGAAGTCTCCGGCGACGTCCCAGAATCCGCGGAGCTGTATCCATCGTCTGCCGTGGACCGTCAGGGTTTTCTGATCCGGGAAGACCGCCGTACTGGTCGTCATGTAGCTTCCGTCCGACGGTCCGGGAATCTGCATCACCGCCACATTTCGGGCCATAACGATATTCCCCGCCGCTTCGTTTCGAGCAGCCGCCGAGTCCGCCGGATAGGTGTAGATCGAGAAGCCGACGCTCGCCAGCGGGAGCTCGAACGAGATCCAGAGAAAGTTCGTCGTGTCGAGCCGGACGCGATAACCCTGCGGAATGCTCATCTCGAAGCCGAATTTTTCGCGGATCAGGGGTCCGATCTTCGGATCCCGGTATTTTTCGGCGCGTGCCACGAGCCGGTCGCGCTCCGTAATTTCGAACAGTTGTGTCAACTCCCGCCCGTAGCGATGCACGAACTCGGCCATCGAATCCGCCGACGGCGCGGTGATCGTTACCTCGAGCTGCGGCTGCGCGTTGGCGTTGTAGAGCGCCGTCATGTCCGACACAGCGTACTGGCTTCCTGTCTTCAGAATCAAAATATTACGATGCTTGCTCACCGTGGCCTTATACCCCGCCGGCGGCACGTTGTAGAGCGTGAAGCGCGGTTCGGGCTGGTTGATCATCTCGACTTCGTCGGCCAAGTAAGCCCGTAAGCTGTCTCCCGCCGGCCCCTGCCACAGTTCCGGGGTCGAGACGACGAACATCTCGTACGGTTTGCCGACCGACGAGACTTTGGTCGAGCCGCCGCAGCCGACCAGCATAACGGCCCCGATCGAAAGCAGGGCCAGGCGAACGCTTTTCATAATTTCCAAGAGTTTTGAGTAGTTGGCGTGTGATGGAGACAAATATACGCAATTTCCGTCGATTACCGTCTCAGTCCGCCCGGCCGGCCGTTCTCGAAGCCCGGCATCCGGTCGTCCCACAGCACGACGCGTCCGGGAGCCGACCGTGCGAGGTCGACGAGGCGTTGGTTGGCCGACCCTCTGAAACGCAGCCCGGTGTCTCGCAGCGCGTCGACGTACGGCCCGTCGACCAACACGTCGACGCAGGAGAGCAGGTCGGCGAAAGCCGGCGTCTCGATCGCCTCTTCGTATCGGTAGCCGGTGTAGCACCAGATATTCCGCCCGTCGGCTTTGATCCTCGCGGCGAGGGCGGCGAGCGGAGCGGCCTGGAACAACGGATCGCCGCCCGAGAACGTAACGTCAAAGTCGTTCTCGTCCACGACCGCGAGAATCTCGTCGATCGACATCTCGCGCCCTCCGTCCGGATCCCACGACTGGGGGTTGTGGCATCCGGGACAGCGGTGCGAACAGCCCGCCAGGTAGATCGAGGTCCGGAGGCCCGGCCCGTCGACCGCCGTGCCGACCACCAGGTCCAATATTCTGAGCGTCTCCATGCCGTCAAACGTATAGTTTACTTGTGCACGACGCGGTCGTGCAGCTCGGCCAGTTTGGCGTTGTTCCACCGGTCGGTGGTTCCGACCAGGTAGCCGGTGATCCGCTGCAACTTGTCGATGGCCGGGCTGCCGCACGACGGACACGCCTCGAGATTCTGCTGCGCATCCTCGTAGCCGCAATTCATACACCGGTTCCGGTTGTGGTTCACCGATCCGTAGCCGATGTTATAGCGGTCCATCAGGTCGACGATGTCGCCGATGGCCTCGGGGTTGTGGGTCGCATCGCCGTCGATCTCGACGTAGAAGATGTGGCCGCCGCGAGTCAGGTCATGATACGGGGCCTCGACCTTGGCCTTGTGGCCGGGCGAACAACGGTAGTAGACCGGAACGTGGTTCGAGTTGGTGTAGTAGGCTTTGTCGGTAATCCCCGGCAGGACACCGAAGGTTTTCCGATCGGCCTTCGTGAATTTACCCGACAACCCTTCGGCCGGCGTGGCCAGGATCGAGAAGTTGCGTTCGTATTTCTCGGAATACTCGTTGACCCGGCTGCGCATGTGGGAGACGATTTTCAAGCCGAGCGCCTGCGCCTCTTCGTCTTCGCCGTGGTGTTTCCCCACGAGGGCCACCAGACACTCCGCCAGGCCGATGAAGCCGATCCCGAGGGTCCCCTGGTTGATGACGCTCTCGATCGTGTCGCCGGGCCGGAGCTGTTCGCTGCCGCGCCACAGACGCGACATCAGCAGCGGGAACTGTTTGGCGAGCGCCGTCTTTTGGAAATCGTACCGGTCGCACAGCTGCCGGGCGGTGATGTCCAGCAGCTCGTCGAGCTTGGCGAAAAAGCGACGAATGCGCTCCTCCGGGTCGATGATGTTCATGCACTCGATGGCCAAGCGCACGATGTTGATGGTCGAGAAGCTCAGGTTACCGCGGCCGATGGAAGTTTTCTCGCCGAACCGGTTCTCGAACACGCGCGTGCGGCACCCCATCGTGGCCACTTCGTACTCGTAGCGTCGCGGATCGGCGGCGTCCCATTTTTCGTGGCGGTTGAAGGTGGCGTCGAGATTCAGGAAGTTCGGGAAGAAACGCCGAGCGGTAACCCGGCAGGCCAGCTGGTAGAGGTCGTAGTTCGGATCCTCGGGCAGATAGCTGACGCCGCGTTTCTTCTTCCAGATCTGGATCGGGAAGATGGCGGTCGCGCCGTTCCCGACCCCTTCGTAGGTGGAGTTCAGCAGCTCGCGGATGATACACCGGCCCTCGGCCGAGGTGTCGGTGCCGTAGTTGATCGAGCTGAAGACCACCTGATTCCCGCCTCGCGAGTGGATCGTATTCATGTTGTGGATGAAGGCTTCCATCGCCTGGTGGACCCGCTCGGCGGTTTTGTTGATGGCGTGCTGGCGGATGCGCTTCTCGCCTTGCAATCCGTCGAGGGGCCGTTTCAGGTAATCGTCGATCGGGGCGTCGTATAAGGCGGAGTAGTCGACTCCCTGAAGGGCTTCGATCTGTCGGATCTCTTCGATGTACGACGCGCGAACGTAAGGAGCCAGGTAGAAATCGAAAGCCGGAATGGCTTGTCCGCCGTGCATCTCGTTCTGAGCGGTCTCGAGCGAGATACAACCGATGATGCTGGCGGTTTCGATCCGCTTAGCAGGCCGGGATTCGCCGTGTCCGGCCGTAAAGCCGTGGGCCAGAATCCGGTCCAGCGGATGTTGAATGCAGGTCAGGCTCTTGGTCGGATAATAGTCCTTGTCGTGAATGTGCAGGTAACCGTTCCGAACGGCCTCCCGCGCCTCGTGCGACAACAGGTAGTCGTCGACGAACGGTTTGGTGGTCTCGCTCGCGAACTTCATCATCATACCGGCCGGCGAGTCGGTGTTCATATTGGCGTTCTCGCGCGTGATGTCGTTGCTCTTGGCCTCGATGATCTCCAAGAACATGTCCCGGGTCTTGGCCCGCCGGGCGATATTGCGTTGGTCGCGATAGGCGATGTAGCGTTTGGCGACCTCTTTCCGCGGACTCTTCATCAACTCGATCTCCACGCGGTCCTGAATCTCCTCGACGGTCATCTGCTCGTGGCCCGACATGCTGATCCGGTCCGTGATCTTGTGGATCAACGCTTCGTCTTCGCCCATCTCGGTCTGCAGCATCGCTTTCCGAATCGCTGCCTTGATCTTCTCGTCGTTGTACCCCACGACGCGCCCATCGCGCTTCACTACTGTCTGTATCATTGCCCTGTCTGACTTTGAGGTTTTGGCTGGTTTTTCTCCTGCGAAGTTGCACACATTCCGCCGATTCTATCTCCTCGCCCCGCCCAAGTTATTAACATTTTTTACACCGCTTGGGCGGATCTTTGGAGGACAGAAGGATACGGCTTGGTTATGGTTCTTTACCTCGTATCAAACCACGCCGTAAGCGCGCGGGACGTAACAAATTCTTTCACGATCTCCCCATGACAGGCCGGAGCCACCCCTTGCGACGGGCTGCAAGCATCCCGCCCTGGCTCCGGGCCTTTGAACTACGAAAAAGACTACTCGCAATGAATCGCGATCACAGATCGCTCGGCCCGCAGCCCTCCCCCAGCGGAGGGCCGAAAGTTCGCTGCGCTCATTCGTCCGCTCCGTGGGCTGCTGGCCTTTTAACACCGAAAACAGCTGCATCTCGCAACCAACCGCGCAAAGGGCGTGCGAGCCGTGTCAGACTGCCCTCGGGCCGGGCAGGCCCCGCGTGCCCGCGGTGGGCGGGCAATGCTTCGCATTGCTTGGGCCATCCGGAAGCAACATAACAAAGCCCCGGCAAAACCCGCCGGACGAAGGTCATTCGGGCGGCGCAGAAAACAAGCCCCCAATAACAAAGTTTAGGAGAATACTCCGCGAAAAAACAGGCTTAATCCGCAAAAGGGAAGTCGAGGCCGAGTCGACGGAACATATCGACATCCAACGACCGAAGCTCCAGACGATCGAGCGCTACCGGTTTATTGTGGTCGTTCAGGAAGTGGCGCGGACCGGCCGTAAAACAAGCCGAGGTTACCGCCAGCGAGTCGTTCCGGTGGGGCGTTTCGATCCCCCCGAGTTCCAGGAGCGTATGGAAAACGATATTCGTGGTCATCGGCTTGACGGCATTCGCCAGAGCCGCCGTCCGAGCCTCCGGACGCAACGCGTCGTAGCGCGGCGAAAGCCACAGCAGACACGGGATGTGCAGTTGATAATAGGTCGGTATGGGCGATGCGTGGAGAAAGAGATTGCGCCGGTCGTCGTAGATGTCTTCGCCGTGGTCCGAGGCATAGAGCAGCGCCGCGGCAGCGTCCGGCAAAGCGCGCAGCCGACCGATCAGATCGCTCAGAAAACGATCGGTGGCACGGATCGAGTTGTCGTAGGCGTTCACCAACACCGTCCGATTCTCCGGGCTGACCGATTCGTAGACCGCCGGCCGGAAATAGGCCTCTTGCGCCGCATAACGTTCCTGGTAGTCGAAGTGCGAACCGTAGGTGTGCAGCACGACGAAGAGTTTCCGGCTGCGGGCCGAGGTGTCGGCCAGCAGTTCGTCGACGCTCTGCAACAGCACGTCGTCGTACGGGTTGAAAACTTCGCCCCGCTCCATCGCGGCAGCTTTCAGGAAGAGCATCGTATCGGCCTCGGCGCCGAAATGGTCGATGAACGATCCGTTGGGGAGCTGATTCGAAAGAAATGCCGTCCGGAAACCCGCCTCGCGGAAAGCCGTCAGGACGCTCTTGTGGGTGTAAAGGATGTCGTAATTCTCGGCCGAAGCGGCGCTCAGGATGATCGGCACGCTCTTGTGGGTGGCGTTGGCCTGGGTCAACATGTCGCGGAAGAGGATCAACCCTTCGGTCCGAGCCAGACAGGGGTTCGTCTCGCGGGGGTAGCCGTAGAGCTGCCAGTTGAGCGCCCGCGCGGTCTCGCCCACCACCATCACGTAGACCTCTCGCAGGCTGTCCGGCCGTTCGGAACGGGCCTCGAAACGGAAATCGCGCGAGGTCTCGGCATAACGTTCGCTCTGCCGCCACCGTTCGACGGCGACCTTCAGGTTGTAGCCGATGTTGACCGGCCAGAGGTCGAGCCGTGCCCGATAGGCCGGGTCCTGCACCCGCGCCCCGACCATCGCCCCGACCCCCAGCAAAAAGAGGACGCCGGCCCGCCACAGACTCTGCCTGCGGAACGAACGGGTCAACCGGTCGGGCAGCCGCACGGAGAGCGCCCCCAGCGCCAGCGTCGGCACGTAGAGCAGCACCACCCCCACGATGGCCGGAACGAGTTTGCCGAGCAGCTCCATCGCCTCTCCGGAGTTGGTCGTGGCGACGTTGAGCAGCATGTCGACCGCGATGATGGAGTTCCCGAACAGATAGAGCAGCACGAGCTGAAAGGCCCCGAAGACGAGTACCGGAAACAAGCACCAGAGAGGCATCCCCGGTCGATGTCCCGCGGCGAGCAAAGCCATCCACACCGCCCCCGGCACCGAGATCAGGGCGACTTTTCCCCAGAATGGCATCGTCTCGGTGAAACACAGAAAGAGGTTCGGCACCAGCAGCACCGCCAAAAACAACCAGTAGTAGGTTCGCTGGTCGGCGAACCGACCTTTCAGCCACAGTAGAAAGTCCCTAAAACGCTTCATTGATCTGGAAGAGGAACCCGCTCTGCCTCCGACCGAAACCGTAGTCGAGGCGGACGTTCACCCTCTTTTTGAATTCCCACCGGTAGCCGATCCCGTAGTTGGGCAGAGTATGGTCCCAGCGGAAGGTTTTGAAATTCTTGTATACGTTTCCCGCCCCGACCCACAGGGCTACGCCGTGGCGGTTGTAGATGTGCTGTCGAAGCTCCATCTGGATTTCGGTGAGGTTCCGGTCGCGGAACCGCCCCTCGTAGTAGCCGCGCATGCGGTACGAACCGCCCATTTTGGCCATCATGGCCCATGACACGGTGCCGTAGTTGTGCTGCGTGTGGAGGTCGAAGGCCAGAACGGCTCCGCGCCACAGCCGTTGGTAATAATCCACGATCAGGTCCGTACTCCCGTAGACGTCGCGATTCCCCAGCCAACCGGGATGGGCATACTGTTCCAGCCGCACGTACCACCCCCGATAGGCGTTGGTCATCACGTCGCGCGAGTCGTAGTTCAGCACGAACCCCGCCCCGAGGCTCAAAGCCGAAGGTCGCTGCCCTTCGAGCAGCTCCGGCCGCTCGAACCGGAGTCCGTCCACGTAGTCGAAGCTCACCACCGGTCCCAGATAGAGGTTCCGAGCCACGCGAAACTGAAAGTCGACTTTCACCTGGTTCTGTTTGCGAGTATACCGGCTGGCGTTCGCATTGTCGACATTCATATCGTAACCGATCCCCCAAAAGGAGCTCGGAAACGAAAAGGTATAGAGGACGTAATTGAGCCGATAGCGGTCGTGCGGAAAGATATTGGCGCCCCGAATCCCCACCATGTAGAAGCCGGAGGTGGCCACCGAACTGAATAACGAAACATTGGAGGGCTGCAGCAACGAGTCGTTCCGGTCCATCCGATACAAACCCGACGCCACGAGCCCCAACCCGACCTTCGTGTCGTTGGAGTAGAACGGTCCGCCGATGATACTGAAGTCGAATTTCTTATCCCGTTTCTCCTGGTTCGACTCGGTGAAGAAGCGTTTGAATCGCTCCCACCCGGAGACCCGGACCGTCGAGTCGCCTCTGCCTGCCGTCGAATCGGCCTCTGTCGCTATCGCGGTCGAATCGGCTCCGCCGGTCGCGGCAACCGTGTCGACGCGGGGCGAAACGCGGTCGACCGCCGCCGGCAACGAGACCGCTCCGGCCCTCGTCCCGCAAAGGGCCAGGACCGGAACGGTCAATATGAGGAGGCGTTTCCGGAGCATCCGCAAATCTTGCTTTTCGGCGGTGTCAGTACCGAAGTTTCACATTATCCACCCACAGGCTGTTCCCGACCGTCCCCACATAAGCGCCGCCATAGCTGGACGAGATCTGGAGAATCATATGCGTAGGCTGTTCGTCGGCCTCGGCCCAGCCGATCTCGCGAATCGGCACCATGCGTCCCTTGCTGTTCCGGCACCAGTAGGCGCGTTCGCCCTCAACCAGCCCCATCTCGGGACGGAAGGTCGCCGGATCGCGCGTCAGGTCGCCGTAACGGATCTCGATCGCATGGCCGTTGATCCAGGTCGGGGTATTGGTTCCGAATCGTTCGCTGGCGGTCCCCACCCGATGCGCATACACGTTCCCCTCGGCATCCTCCCACCGTTTCTGCAGCAACAGAACCACATCCGCATAGTCCTGTCCGGCGACCATCTTCTGCGAACTGAAGCCGGTGGCTTTGATCCGGTTTTTCGATCCGTCGGTGCGGTACTTGTAGTCCATCACCAGCGCCGTCGGCCGCCCGGTGAACGGAACGCCCTGGTTCAGCTTGGCTTGCGGATTCTTGGTGTCTTTGATCGGCTCGATCATGTCGCCCAGAAAAATACTCCCCGAAGCCAGCACCGAGATGTTCATCATCCCGAGGACTTTGACGGTCTCCATCCGGGTGTCGAGCCGGGCGCACCGTCCGTTTCCGCGTTTCTCCGGAAAGACGGTCGCGCTGCACTTCGTGATGCCGCTCACCTTGGCCATCACGTTCGAGGTCCCCCACGGCGATCGCGGGTTGCGTCGATACGGCGCGTCGCCGCGAATGGTATCGTCGGGTCCGATCTCGTAAATACGCTGAACGTTCCCGCCGATCGCACCCGATTCCTGGATCTCGCGTACCACCCAGTGGTCGAAATCTCCGAATGCGATATTCACGGTTTTCTGTCCGAAGGCGGTCGCCGACAACCCGGCCGGCACGACTACGGCCGTTGTCAAGATGGCGGTCAAGAGCTTCTTCATATCCTATCCTCCGTTGCGTTTGCGAGGGAGCTTTGGCGAGCTCCGCATAGGTTAAAGACGATAGTAATCTTACAAAGATACGAATTATCCGATGCCAGTCTCGGAATGGCTTCGTATCCTGTCCGGATATGAACAATTTTGGTTCCGTATTGTGTTTTTCGGGGATTTTTTCTGATTTTTCTGCCCGAAACGCTTTTTGAGCGCGTTTCGGGCAGGGTTGATGTGCGGAAAGAAAGACGATACGACGTCCCCATGCTTGGTCAACGGCGATCCGAAGGATCTTTTACCCGGCTCCGGGCTTCCGGCATGAGTACTACGGCACATTGTACAGCATCGGCCGCGGCGGATACGGTTGGACGTCGACGGTTACGGGTAGCGGGGCCTACTTCCATAGTTTCGGTTTCGATTGGGTTATTCCGAATAGCAGCAGTCCTCATGCACACGGTCTTCCGTTGCGTTGCCTCCTGGAATAGGGAGGTGCCGCTCGGCACGCGAAAACTGGACTTTGCTCGGAAGCTTTCGCTGGCGGCGACCCTTTTACCTAGACTCAACAACCTCCTCTACCCTACCTACTTTGACCGCGCGCCGGCCCGATAGGCCCCGAAAACCGGACCTCAGCGAAAAGAGGGTTCCCGTTCCTTATAAGAACAGAAACCCTCTTGCCCAAGATCTCGCCTAAACAACCTGCCTCCCGCATCAACCGCACTTCGAGTGCCCGCAATTCGTACAAACCAGACACCCCTCCTGATACACCAACGCCTCCTGGCCGCACTCCGGACACTTCTTCCCCCCCTTCGGCTTGGTCCCGTTCGGGATGTACTTATGGAGCGCCCGCGCCACCCCGTTTTTCCAGGTGTTGATCGTATCGCTGTTGAGCCGCAGCGACGAGACCAGGTTCACCACGTCGATCGGCGGCATCCCCGTCCGCAGAACCCCCGAGATCAGCTTCGCGTAGTTCCAGAACTCCTCGTCGAACAGGCGCGAAATCCCCCCCACCGTATTCACATACCCGTACTTGTCCTTGTATTGGAAATCATACCGCTTGGTACCGTCCTTTTCGATCACCTTGATGATATTTCCCTTCTTGATCGTCTTCGGGAAGTAGAGCGCATCCTCGTCGACCTTCCCCGTAAAGATTTCGTACGGTTTGTGGTTATACAGCCCGACGAAAGCGATCCAGTCCTCCGGCCCGTTCTTGAACCGCACGACATCCGCCTCGAGCGACATCGGCCGGGAAGCCGGCACACCATCCTCCTCCTGCTCCTTTTTCTTTTCTTTCTTGACCAGCACCCCGGCCCGACTCCCGTCGCGATAGACCGTAACCCCCTTGCAGCCCGACCGCCAAGCCGTCCGGTAGACCTCGTCCACCAGCGCCTCCGAGACGTCGTTCGGCAGGTTGACCGTTACCGAGATCGAGTGATCGACCCACTTCTGCATCGCCCCCTGCATCTTGACCTTCGCCACCCAGTCGATGTCGTTCGACGTGGCGTTGTGGTACGGCGACTCCGCCACCAGCGCATCCACCTCCTTGTCCGAGAGTTTTTTGATCTGTTCGTCCGTGAGCCCCTTATTGACCCGCACCCAGGTCAGGAAGTGGTGGTGATATACGTTGTACTCCTCCCACGAATCCCCCACGTCGTCCACGAACGTTACGTTGACGCTCTTGTCGCTCGGATTGACCTTCCGCCTCCGCTTGTAGACCGGCAAAAACACCGGTTCGATCCCCGAAGTGGTCTGCGTCATCAGCGAGGTCGTCCCCGTCGGTGCGATCGTGAGCATCGCCACGTTCCGCCGCCCCTGTTTCACCATCCGGTCGTAGAGTTTCGGATCGGCCTCGCGGATGCGTTGAATCATCGGATTCCCCGCCTCGCGTTCCGCATCGTACATCTCGAACGCGCCCCGTTCGCCGGCCATCTCGACCGAAGCCCGATACGCCTCCACCGCCAGCGTCTTCTGCAAATCCGCCGCAAAGGCGATCGCCTCGTCCGACCCGTACCGCAGCCCCAGCGCAGCCAGCATATCCCCCTCGGCCGTAATCCCGAGGCCGGTCCGCCGCCCCATCAACGCCTTGGTCCGGATCTTCCCCCAAAGCTCCCGCTCCACTCGGCGAATATCCGCCTCTTCCGGATCGTTCTCGATCTTGGCGATAATGGCATCCACCTTTTCGAGCTCGATGTCGATGATGTCGTCCATCATCCGCATCGCCTTCCGCACATGCTTCTTGAACTTATTGGTATCGAACCGCGCCTGCGGCGTGAACGGTTTGTCGACGTAGCTGTACAAGTTGAGCGCCAACAGTCGGCAACTGTCGTACGGACACAACGGAATCTCGCCGCACGGATTCGTAGAAACCGTCCGGAACCCGAGATCGGCATAGCAGTCCGGCACCGACTCCCGAATAATGGTATCCCAGAACAAAACCCCCGGTTCGGCCGATTTCCAAGCGTTGTGCACGATCTTCTTCCACAGCGCG
This sequence comes from Rikenella sp., assembly GCA_029054535.1. Lineage (GTDB taxonomy): Bacteria > Bacteroidota > Bacteroidia > Bacteroidales > Rikenellaceae > Rikenella. The sequence goes on from JAIDFC010000225.1 coordinate 11,235, forward strand.
GCGGCATCGATCTCCCCCGACACCATCGGTTTATCGCCCGTAATCGGGAACTGCTGCTTATACGGCTTCCCATCAATGGCCGCCTGCATGAACTCGTCGTCCACCTTGATCGAAACGTTGGCCCCGGTAACCTTCCCCTGCTCCAACTTGGCGTCGATAAACCGCTCCGCATCCGGGTGCTTGATCGACAAAGAGAGCATCAACGCCCCCCGCCGTCCGTCCTGCGCCACTTCGCGCGTGGAGTTCGAGTACCGTTCCATAAACGGCACGATCCCGGTCGATGTCAAAGCCGAATTGAGCACCGGACTCCCCGTCGGCCGAATATGCGACAAGTCATGCCCCACCCCGCCCCGACGCTTCATCAACTGCACCTGCTCCTCGTCGATCCGAATAATCCCGCCATACGAATCGGCCGGCTTCTCATGCCCAATCACGAAACAGTTCGATATCGACGCGATCTGCAAATCGTTCCCGATCCCGGTCATCGGCCCACCCTGCGGAACCGCATACTTGAACCCGTCCAACAACTCCCGAATCTCGGCCTTGGTCATCGGATTGGGATACTTCTGCTCGATCCGCTCCAACTCGGCCGCGATCCGCTCGTGCATCTGCTCCGGCGAACACTCGTAAATCTTACCGAACGAATCCTTCAACGCGTACTTCGTTACCCACACCGTCGCAGCCAACTCGTCCCCATGGAAATACTCCCTCGCCCCAGCCACGGCCTCTTCATAGGTGTATTGCTTCAACTCTGCCATTATAAATGATGGTATTTTTCAAAGGTTCTATTTTTTGATACCTGTGCTTTAGCTACAGGAGGGTACTGTTCTTTTTGTGAACAAAAAGAACCAAAAAAACTTTAGCACGCATCCCTACGGGATGCTCTGGCCGTGTCAGCCTGGTGCTTTGGGTGGGGTGTTCCGGCGCGGCGCGTAAGTTAATTACAGCCTAAGCGCGCCCGCCGAGAAAGCCCCACCCACAACCCTGAGGATTGCGGAGCCTAAGGCGTAGCGTAGCTAGTTAAAAGTTTTTGGTGCCGCTTTTTTCAAAAAGCGGCAGTTCTGTACTGTAGCCAAACACGGATTGCAAAAAATAGAACGGTTAAAAAGACAATTTTACGCAAAGGTAATGGGTAATTTTCGGAGGGAGGAGAGAGAGGCGAAAAAATTTATTAACAATTGATTAATCGACTGAATACCAATATGGTTAGTCTTCCGTAACGAGACTAACTCGTTCAACCTGACCGCCTAAGGGGGGGGCGAGTTTGGAGACCTTCAGGCAGAGTCGCCCCATAGTCGGGAAGCGTTCTCGGAGTCGGGCGACGATCCGGTCCGAGAGGTGTTCCAGGAGTCGCGACGGGATCTCCATCTGCTCCCGCACGCATTCGTAGACGTCGAGATAGCTGATCGTGTCCTCCAGCTCGTCGGTGCGTGCCGCCGGGCCGCTCTCCACCTCGAACCACAGGTCTACCCGGAAGCGGTTTCCGACCCGCTGCTCCTCGTCGTAATGGCCGTGAAAGGCATAGAACTCCATGTTTTCCAACTCGATCGTTGTCTTTCTCATCGCTCTTTTGCTTTGATTTCAGCCTACAAAGCTATCGGTTTTTGCTTTGCAAACCGGAGGAGGCTGTTCTTTTTGTGAAGATTTCGGAACGAAAACGCCGCCGGGCCCCGAGAAATTTCCGACTCGGAGAGTCGGGCGCCCGACGCCACCCCCGGCGGAGGGTCGCCACTCGCGCAGCTCGCTGGGCGCCTCCGCTGGCGTCGGGGGTAATAAATTTTTCGGAACAAAAAGAGCGGTTCCAACCTGTCGTACAGACAAAAAACATATCTTTGTACGATAAGACCAAAGCGACACAGCGTTATGGAAAGCAGCGAGAAGCTCAATTTTATAGAAGAGATCATCGAACAGTCGATCGCCGCCGGCGAGCCGCGCGTGCACACCCGTTTTCCGCCCGAGCCGAACGGGTACCTGCATATCGGCCATGCGAAGTCCATTTGTCTGAACTTCGGGATGGCACGGAAGTACGGCGGAAAGTGTAACCTGCGGTTCGACGATACTAATCCTGTGAAAGAGGATGTCGAGTATGTCGATTCGATCAAGGAGGATATCCGGTGGTTGGGGTTCGAGTGGGCCGAGGAGCATTACGCTTCGGATTATTTCGAGCAGCTGTACGATTGGGCCGTGGAATTGATCCGAAAAGGGCTGGCCTATGTGGACGACCAGACCCAGGAGGAGATTCGGCTGGGGCGCGGGACCGTTACGCAGCCGGGGACCAATAGTCCGTGGCGGGACCGGTCGGTGGAAGAGAACTTGAAACTCTTCGCCGAAATGCGCGAAGGGAAATACAAGGATGGCGAGAAAGTTTTGCGGGCCAAGATCGACATGGCCCATCCGAACATGCTGATGCGCGACCCGTTGATGTATCGCATCATCCACGCCCATCACCACAGGACGGGCGACCGGTGGTGCATTTATCCGATGTACGACTATGCGCACGGCGAGAGCGACTCGATCGAACGGATCACCCACTCGATCTGTACGCTGGAGTTCGACGTCCACCGGCCGCTGTACGACTGGTTCATCGAGCAGCTGGGGATCTTCCCGAGCCATCAGTACGAATTCGCGCGGCTCAACCTGACCAACACCGTGATGAGCAAACGCAAACTGCTTCAGCTCGTCAAAGAGGGCTATGTCAGCGGTTGGGACGACCCTCGGATGCCCACCATCTGCGGCTTGCGGCGGCGGGGGTATACGCCGGAATCGATCCGGATGTTCGCCGAAAAGGTGGGGGTGGCGAAACGCGACAACATCATCGACCTCGGATTACTGGAGTGGTGCGTGCGCGAGGACCTGAACAAAACGGCACTGCGGAGGATGGCGGTGCTCGATCCGATCAAGGTGGTGATTACCAACTACCCGGAAGGGCAGGTCGAACAGCTCGAATGCGTCAACAACCCGGAGGACGAAGCGGCCGGGAGACGACGGGTTCCGTTCGGTCGGGAGCTCTACATCGAACGCGACGACTTCATGGAAGAACCGCCCAAGAAATTCTTCCGGCTCAGACCAGGGGGCGAGGTGCGGCTGCGCTACGGCTACCTCATCCGATGCGACGAGGTCGTGAAAGACCCGGCCTCGGGCGAAATCACGGAACTGCGCTGTACGTACGATCCGCTGTCGCTGGGCGGCGGCTCGTCGGACGGACGGAAAGTCAAGGGGATCATCCACTGGGTATCGGCCGAGCATGCGGTGCCGGCCGAGGTGCGGCTTTTCGACCGCCTGTTCGCGGTCGAAAGCCCGGACGAGGTACAGACGGAAGGCGGATCGTTCCTCGACAACCTCAATCCGGACTCGCTCCGGACGGTGCGCGCGCTCTGCGAACCGGCCTTGGCCGACGCCGCTCCCGGCGACAAGTTCCAGTTCGAACGCTTAGGCTACTTCTGTGCCGACAGCGACTCGAAACCGGGCGCCCCGGTCTTCAACCGGACGGTCGGACTCAAGGACTCTTGGGCTAAAATTGCAGCTAAATAATAACATGATGTATTAATCCGTGTTTGGCTACTATACAGAACTGTTCTCTTTGTGAACAAAGAGAACCAGAAAAACTTTCGGGAATGCTTGCGCATTCCATGACCGTTCTTAGTGAATAGCTTTAGCTGGTTTGTTGGGGTGGCCTTTTTGTGGCGCGCCTGAGTTTTAGCTCACATGAAGCGCGCTCACAAAAAGTGCCACCCCAATGAAAGTCCGCAAGGCTCTTGACTACGGCAGCCCATGCGATACGACAGTATCGCCCGAAGTTTCTTTGGTACTTTCTGTTCACAGAA
>JAIDFC010000226.1 GCA_029054535.1 Rikenella sp.
CAACTAAGAACGGTCATGGAATGCGCAGCATTCCCGAAAGTTTTTCTGGTTCTCTTTGTTCACAAAGAGAACAGTTCCGTACAGTAGCCAATGACTGAACCGAACAAAAAAGGATATATACGAGCAAAAATAGGGATAAAATGGGGAAGTACAGTGAGAAATTCTATGTGGATCTCGATTTCCACAATTTGATGCAAGATCGGATTCGTCGGATCTTGTTGGTTTGCAGTTCGTACGACCAGTTCACTTTGGAGGAGGACGGTCATATCGAGGCTCAGATGGTTCGGGAGTACAACGATTTGAACTTGACGACCCCTCCGTCGTTCGTTCGCGTGAGTTCCGGATCCGAGGCATTGGAACGTCTGCGCGACGGGGAACGGATCGACCTGATTATCACGATGTTTAATATCGGAGAGATGGACGTTTTCACGCTCTCGCGCGAGGTGCGTGCCCGGTGGCCCGGGATTCCGTTCGTGTTGATGAGCTCCTTTTCGCGCGAAGTGGCCCGCCGCGTCGTCGAGGCCGATACGTCGGCCATCGACTATATGTTCAGCTGGCAGGGCAATGCCGACCTGATTCTGGCGATCGTCAAGATGCTCGAAGACCGGATGAACGCCCGGGAGGATATTCTCGGGATCGGCGTGCAGGCTATTCTGTTGGTCGAGGATAATGTGCGGTTCTACTCGGCTTATCTGCCCGCGCTGTACCGGATGATTATCCGGCAGGGGAACGAGTTCGTTCGCGAGGCTTTGAACGAACAGCAGCGGATGTTGCGCAAGCGGGCGCGACCGAAGATTCTCTTCGCGCGGTCGTACGACGAAGCGGCGCGGTACTACGAACTGTATAAAGACAACCTGCTGGGGATCATCTCCGACGTTTCGTTCAGCCGTCGGAGCGAGGCTTCGGGGGGTGGCGAGATCGATACGTGTGCCGGGTTGGAGTTGTGTCGCAACGTGCTGAGCGATCGGCCCACGATGCCGATCGTGCTTCAGTCCACCAACCTGGCCCACGAGCGTGATGCCGTCGAGATGGGAGCCGATTTCATCCATAAACGGTCGCCGCGGCTATTGAGCGAGTTGAGCGATTTTATCGATCGGCGATTGGCCTTCGGCGACTTCGTTTTCTACGATCCGATGACCGGCGAGGAGGTGGCTCGCGTCGGCGACCTGGCCCAGATGCAGGTGGCCGTCGAACGCATCCCGACCGACACGATGACCTATTACACGGCTCGGGATATGCTCTCGAAGTGGCTCTATGCGCGGGGGATCTTCTCGCTGGCTCACATGCTGCGCGGGATGACCAACAGCATGTTCGACACGCCGGACGAGATGCGGAAATTCATCCTCGACGCCATCAAAGGTTATCGCCGGCAGATGGGACAGGGGGTCGTGGCGGAGTTCGTTCCGGAGACCTACAACCGCTATATCAGTTTCGCGCGGAGCGGCTCGGGGTCGTTGGGCGGGAAGGCGCGCGGGCTGGCCTTTATCGGCAACATGCTGGAGGAGTACAAACTCTACGACCGGTGGGAGGGGGTGCGGGTCACGATCCCGCGGACGCTGGTGCTGGCCACCGACCATTTCGACCGGTTCATCGCCGAGAATGGACTGCAGTACCTCCGGGGCGAGGAGCTGGACGATGCCGACATCCTGTCCGAATTCTCAGGATCGCGGCTGCCGGATCGGGTGGTCGAGGACCTGCGGGTTTTTCTGCGGAATGTCCGACGGCCGTTGGCGGTGCGCTCCAGTTCCAAGCTGGAGGATTCGCATTTTCAACCCTTCGCCGGCATCTACTCTACCTACATGGTTCCGCGGGTCGACAACGAGGACCAGATGATCCGCATGCTCGGCAAGGCGATCAAGGGGGTCTACGCCTCGGTCTACTACCGTGCCAGCCGGGCCTATATCGAGGCCAGCGCGAACAGTCTGGCCGACGAGAAGATGGCGGTGGTGATCCAGGAGATTTGCGGCACGGAGGACGACGGGTATTATTTTCCGACGCTGTCCGGGGTGGCGCGGTCGCTGAACTTCTATCCGATCGGCGACGAGAGGCCCGAAGACGGGATTGCGAACATTGCGCTGGGGCTTGGGAAACTGGTGGTCGAGGGGGGGATTACGTTGAGGTTCTCGCCGGCCTATCCGCAGCGCGTCTTGCAACTCTCGACCCCGGAATTGATGTTGCGCGATACGCAGCGGGTGATGTATGCGCTGTCGCTCGACCCGTCGCGGCTACGGACTTCGACCGATGATGCGGTGAACCTCGTTTCGTTCGAGATCCCCAAGGCGGCCCATTTCCGGAACATGAAGTACGTGGCGTCGACCTGGGACGCGGTGAATCAGGCGGTGAGCGATTCGCCCAACGAAAAGGGGCGAAAGCTGATTACTTTCGCCCACATGCTGAAGTACGATACGTTTCCGTTGGCGGAGATCCTGCGCGAGCTGCTCCGGATCGGGGCCGAGGAGATGAAATCGCCGGTCGAGATCGAGTTCGCGGTCAATATGGACGTGCCGTACGGCGAGGAGAAGATTTTCAATTTCCTGCAGATCCGGCCGATTGCGGAGGCGATTCAACGCGAGCGTCTGGACTGGTCGTCGCCGGAGGCCCGGCCGGAAGGGGCGATCCTCTATGCGGAGTCGGCCCTCGGACTGGGGCGGATCGAGGGGTTGCGGGATGTGATCTATGTCAAGCCGGGGGCGTTCGAACGTGCCGAGACGCCGCAGATGGCGGCGGAGATCGACGCGCTGAATACGGAGATGAAACGCCTCGGGTTGAATTACATTTTGGTCGGTCCCGGGCGCTGGGGGTCGAGCGACCCGTGGCTGGGGATTCCGGTCAAATGGCCGCAGATCTCCGAAGCGAGGGTCATTGCGGAGTGCGGTCTCGAGGACTTCCGGGTCGACCCGTCGCAGGGTACGCACTTTTTCCAGAACCTCACCTCTTTCGGCGTCGGCTACTTGACGCTCAACCCGGCCGTCGGAGACGGGGTTTTCGACGTCTCCATCCTGGACGTGCTTCCCTCGGTTGCGGAAACGGAACACTTCCGTCGGGTGGCGTTTCCTGCGGACCTCTTCGTTTTCGTCGACGGACAGAACAACCGCGGCATCATCCGGGAGTAAAACCTGTTTTGTCGCTACCTGCCGGCCCAAGCGAAGCGCGGCATCTTTTGACGGGTTTTGGTTTCCGGAAGGCCTGAGCGATACGTAGTATCGCCCGCCCAGCGGGGGCACCCGCGGCCGCGCAGCCTGAGCGCGTCCGACACGGTTTCTCGTCGCCCGCCCGCCTAAGAGGGGAATTTCAAAAGTTTCGCTTGTGGCGAAATCTTTATGAAATTCCCGCGGGCGACGGACGCACGGCGTCTTTTGTTGGGTTTCTCTTTGAGAAGATTCCCGCGCGCCCTTTGGGCGCGATTCGTTACGAGTTGCAGCTTGTTTCGGAGTTAAGATACACGGGGCGAAGCCAGCGGAGGCGTGCATGAGCGAAGCGAGTGTTGCAGGCCTCCGCCCGGGGTGGCTTCGGCCCGCCATGGTGAGATCCCGAAAGGATTCCCGCGGGCGTCGGCAGAGACGGATTTTTCAGAGCCTCCGGGCCTTCCGAGAGGAGGCGGCGACCCGCACGATCAAAGATCACGGTTGATAGCAAAGCTGCAAATCGTTCAGCGCGCGGCCAAAGACGTTTTGGAATCAAAAAGGGCCGGAACTTGCGAGGTCCGCTCCCATCGCGTAAGCGATGGAGAAATAGCGGTCCTCCGTCGGCCCGCCATGGTGAGATCTTGGAGAAATTTCGCTGACGCAAGAACAAAACCGAGATGAAATTCCCGCGGGCGACGCGCCCACAGGGCGTTTTATTTTGAGTTCTCTCGGCCTTATTGGGGTAGATGCGGCCCAGCTCGTACGCCGGAACGCAGTCCGTGGAAACTTAGGGTAGAGGCTGCCCGATTCGAGTGCCGAGCGGCACCGGCCCTCCGCAGGGGGAGGGCTGCAGGCCGAGCGATCTGCGATCGCACTTTGTGGCGGGTTGTAGATTTTCGGCGTTAAACGGGGTCGTTGCCTGCGAGGAGCGCACCCGTCGCTAAAATACCGGTTCGAAGAAAGGTTTCATCTCGGCTTGGAACTTGTCGAGTTTGAAGCCGCTCCACATCCGCACGATCCGCCCCTCCTTCGGTTCGACCAGTACGAAGGTCGGGTACAAGCCGATCCCGTACGGCACGGCCGCTCCGTCCTTGAGCAGTTGTCCGTCCGAGAGATTCGGCCAGTCGAACGGTTTGCGATACTTGTACATTTCCATCCAGCCGTCGTGGTTGTCGCTGAGCATGACGCCCACGACGGCGAGTTTGCCGGCATACCGTTCGGCATACTTCGCTACCTCCGGGAATGCAGCGTGGCATCGCGGGCAGTTCGAGGTCCAGAACAGCACCAAGAGGTATTTCCCATCTACTCCGGCGTAGTCCAAGAGGTAGGAGTAGTTGCCCTCCGTGTCGTGCAGTTCGACGTCGTGGAGCTTGTCGCCCACCTTGACCTGCCCGTCCGGCGCCTGCGCCCGGGCTACGCATGCGAGGCCCATCGCCAATACTGCGAAGATCGCTTTTTTTATCATCATGATTCTGCGGTGTGTGGTAAGTCTTATTTCGCCGTCAGCAGGAAATAGTTTTTCTTCCCCTTTTGGACCAGCAGGAATTTGCCCGAAATCAGGTCGTCCGTCGTTACGGTCGTCTCCGCCTCGGCCACCTTGGTTCCGTTGAGCGAAATCCCTCCGCCCTGCACCAGCCGCCGGAGTTCCCCTTTCGAGGCGAAGATGGCCGCTTTCTCGGTACACAGCGTCGAAAAAGGCACCCCGCCGGCTACCGTCAGTTCCGCGGCAGGAATTTCGAACTGCGGCACGCCGTCGAAAACCTCCAGAATGGTCCGTTCGTCGGCCGCCTTCAACGCCTCGGCCCCGCCGCCGAAGAGGATCGAGCTGGCCGCCACCGCCCGTTCGTACTCCTCGCGCGAGTGGATCATCGTCGTGATCTCTTCGGCCAGCCGCTTTTGCAACTTTCGCAAGTGCGGCGCCTCGCGATGCTCGGCGATCAGTGCCTCGACCGTCTCTCGGTCGAGCAGCGTAAAAATCTTGATATACCGTTCCGCATCCTCGTCGCTCACGTTGACCCAGAACTGGTAGAATTTGTACGGCGACGTGTACCGCGGGTCGAGCCAGACGTTCCCGCTCTCGGTCTTCCCGAACTTGGTCCCGTCGGCTTTCTTGATCAGCGGACAGGTCAGCGCGAAAGCCTCTCCGCCGGCCTTGCGTCGAATGAGTTCGGTCCCGGTCGTGATGTTCCCCCACTGGTCCGATCCGCCGAGCTGCAACCGGCAGTTCTTGGTCTCGTACAAGGTCAGGAAGTCGAACCCTTGCACCAGCTGGTAGGTGAACTCCGTGAACGACATCCCTTCGCCCTCGCCGTTGAACCGTTTCTTGACCGAATCCTTGGCCATCATGTAGTTGACGGTGATGAGCTTCCCGATGTCGCGAATAAACCCGAGGAAGGTCTGCCCCTTCATCCAGTCGTAGTTGTTCACCATTTCGGCCGCGTTCGGCGCGTCGCTGTCGAAGTCGATCAGTTTCGAGAGCTGCGCCTTGATGGCCGCCTGGTTGTGTCGCAAGGTCTCTTCGTCGAGCAGGTTGCGTTCGAGCGACTTCCCGCTCGGGTCGCCGATCATGCCGGTCGCTCCGCCGATCAAGGCCAGCGGCTTGTGTCCGCACCGCTGAAAGTGCTTGAGCATCATCACCCCCACCAAGTGTCCGATATGCAGCGAGTCGGCCGTCGGGTCGATCCCCAGGTAAGCCGTGGTCATCTCTTTTTTGAGCTGTTCGGCGGTTCCGGGCATCATGTCGTGTATCATCCCGCGCCAGGTGAGTTCCTCGATAAAGTCCATCGTAATGCGTTTTTTTGTTAGCAAAGATAACGCTTTTTTCGTCGTTCCGAGACTCTCCGGGGCCGAGCCGGGGGGCCGGAAAAGATTATTTTTTGAGATTCGGAGAAAAAACCTTACTTTTGCACCGTCGTTCTCAACCAGACCGATGGTACTGACCCATGGTGTAATGGTAACACAGCAGATTTTGGTTCTGTCGTTCCAGGTTCGAGTCCTGGTGGGTCAACTTTTTTCGCGGATTTTTTTGCGCGTTTCGCTCCGACGCATTAAATTTGCAGCGTCTTCCGGTCGCATGCCGGACGATTTCGACGGTTACATTGACCCGTGGTGTAATGGTAACACTACAGATTCTGGTTCTGTCTTTCTGGGTTCGAATCCTAGCGGGTCAACACTTCAGGCACCTTCCTCTTTCGCGGCAAGGTGCCTTTTTTATCCTCTCGCTCCACCGGCGCCTACGATTCCCGATAAATAATGTATTTTTGTGCAAACTCTTGTTTGGTAACGGGAGGGTATTGTTCTTTTTGTTCACAAAGAGAACGGTTCTATCCTGCTCTCAAATTACTTAACGAAGATTGCAAAAATAGATTTATGGTTATGAGGGGGCTTTTTGTTATGTGGGACGTGGAGCCCGTCGCTTTTTCGCTCGGCTCGCTCGACATCGCCTGGTACGGAGTGTTGTGGGCGGTCGCCTTGTTGGTGGCTTTGTGGATATTCGCCCGGATGGTCCGGCGCGAGGGACTCGATCCGCGGTTGGTCGATTCCGGTTTTTTGTACGGCGTGCTGGCTACGATCATCGGTGCGCGGCTCGGACATTGCCTCTTTTACGAGCCGGGCGAGTACTTTTTGCACCCGTTCATGGCGGAGTTCCCGTGGATCAAACTGCTCGACATTCGGGGCGGAGGCTTGGCCAGTCATGGGGCTGCGATCGGACTGCTCGTCGGGCTATGGCTTTTCGCACGGAAGTGGAAATTGCCTTACGTCTGGATCCTGGACCGGGTGGCGGTGATGGTGCCGCTCTGCGGGGCGTTGGTGCGGTTCGGGAACTTGATGAACTCCGAAATCTACGGCGATCCGACGACGCTGCCGTGGGGTTTCGTTTTCGTGCGGAACGGCGAGACGATGCCGATGCACCCGACGCAGATCTACGAGGCGTTGGGGTACCTGGCGATTTTCTTCCTGCTGGCACACCTCTACTGGCGCACGAAGCTGGCCCAGGAGAAACGGGGGGTGATTTTCGGTCTGTTTTTGGTGTTGCTGTTCGCCGTTCGGTTTGCGGTCGAGTCGATCAAGCTCCCGCAGGAGGCTTGGGAGCAGGGGATGGCGCTCAATATGGGGCAGATACTCAGCCTGCCGTTTATCGTGGCGGGCGGTGCGATCCTGTGGTGGGCGGTCCGGCGGCCGGTACAGCCGTACAGCGATATGCCGCGGGCGACGAATGTTCTAAAGAATACCAATAAAAAACGATAACCGACTATGCGACTCCTTCTTATCAGCAACTCGACCAACGCCGGAGAGGCCTATCTCGAATATCCGAAACGACAGATCGCCGATTTTCTGGCCGCTTCGCCTCGAAAGGTGGAAACGGTGCTTTTTGTGCCGTACGCGGCGGTAACGTTCAGCTACGATGACTACCAGGCGAAGGTGGCGGCTCGGTTTGCGGAGTTCGGGGTGCGGGTCGATTCGGTGCACCGGTACGACGATCCGGCCGAGGCGGTGCGGCGGGCGGAGGCGATCGTGGTCGGGGGCGGGAATACGTTCCACCTGGCTAAAACGATGCAGGACCAGGGACTTTACGAACCGATCCGGGAGGCGGTCTTGCAACGCGGGGTGCCGTACGTGGGGTGGAGCGCGGGGTCGAATATGAGCTGTCCGACGATCTGCACGACGAACGATATGCCGATCGTCGAACCGCTGTCGTTCAAGGCACTGAACCTCATTCCGTTCCAGATCAATCCGCACTACCTCGACGCCCATCCGGACGGCCATGCGGGCGAAACGCGTGAGATGCGGATCGAGGAGTTTTTGGCGGCCAATAAAGGGGTGCGTGTCGCGGGTTTGCGCGAGGGGTGTATGCTGCGGGTCGAGGGCGATCGGGTTGCGCTGATCGGCTCGCGTCCGCTGCGATTGTTTCATTTCGGCGAGTCGCCGCGCGAACTCGAACCGACGGAAAATTTGGCGGGTTTGCTGTAACTTGTCGGGGACGGTTTTGGGCGAATTTGCATGAATAGTCCGGCGCGGGGGGGGTGATTGTTCTTTTTAGAACGGTCAAGCGATGCGTAGCATCGCCCGCCCACCGCGGGCACGCGGGGCCGCGCGGCCTGAGCGCGTCTGACACG
>JAIDFC010000227.1 GCA_029054535.1 Rikenella sp.
AGCGGCTCGAAGCGTGGGGCGGCGAGCGGTACACGAATCGGGCGGGGTACGTGGAGCGGCAGGCGGTGGCCGACGGGGGCGTCGTAACGGCGAACGGGACGGGATACCTGGAGTTTTCCCGGGAGTTGCTGCTGTTGCTGGAAGCCGATGCGCCGGAGCGGATCGAGTCCGATTACGCGTTCCAGAAAAACGGGCTCTATACCGCTTGACGGGCGGGTCGTATCGAATCGACGATGTAACTTCGGTGCGCTTTTCGGATCGATTTTATGGATAAAAAGACAACGATTCGGGTTTCGCTGGTGGTGGCGGTTGCTTTTTTCATGCAATTTCTCGACACTACGGCCGTCAATACGGCGATTCCGGCTATGGCCCAGGCTTTCGGAGTGGATATCGTCCGTTTGAGTACGGGCGTAACCTCCTATTTGATGGCTTTGGCCGTTTTTATCCCGGTGAGCGGGTGGGTTGCCGATCGTTTCGGAACACGACGGGTTTTTTGCGGATCGGTCGCATTCTTTATCGTGTCGTCCACCCTCTGCGGAACTTCGCAGAGTTTATGGCAGTTTGTGGCATATCGTGTCATGCAGGGGATGGCCGGGGCGATGATGTCGCCCGTCGGCCGGTTAGCGGTGCTCAAAGCGACGCCGAAAGAGGAGCTGCCGACAGCGATGAACTATATTACGATTCCGGCTCTGGTCGCTCCGATCATGGGACCGGTGGTCGGAGGGTATCTGACGACTTTTTGGTCTTGGCGATGGATTTTTTACCTGAACCTGCCGATCGGAATCGCGTGTATTTTGTTGGCTCGACGTTATATCCCCGTCGAGACGACCGAGCCGACCCCGAAAGGGGCGTTCGACTGGAGCGGATTCGTGTCGAGCGGATTGGCCTTGTCCGGTTTTATGTACGGGGTCGAGATGTTCAGCAAATCGGCGGTCCCTTATTGGTTGGCCGGACTGATCGTCGGTGCGAGCCTGTTGCTGCTGTTCGGGAACGTGCGTCATGCGTCGCGGGTCGAGAGACCGTTGATCGACTATTCGGTGATGCGTGTGCGGACGTACGGCATTACGATTTGGGTCGGATCGGTGTCGCGGATCGTGATCGGCGCTTTTCCTTATCTGGTGCCCCTGATGTTTCAGGAGGGTTTCGGATTGACCCCTTTCCGATCGGGATTGTTGTTTCTGGCGACGATGGCGGGGAACCTGTCGATGAAGACCGCGACCGTATGGTTGATCCGTCGTTATCCGTTTCGGAATCTTTTGTTGGTGAATGGATTTTTGGTAGCGCTTTTTACTTTTCTGACCGCTCTGTTGATGCCCGAGACCCCGGTCTGGTTGATTTTGGTTACGCTGTTTTGTGCCGGTCTGGTTCGGTCGATGCAGTTCAGCTCGTTGACCACGCTGGCTTTCGCCGATATGGCGGAACGGAAAATGACTTCGGCCAATACGCTCTACAGCACGGTGCAGCAGATGTCTACCGGGATGGGGATTGCTGTGGGAGCGGTGATGTTGCGGTTTGCCAATCAGATCGGCGGCGGGGTGCCGGGGGTATATACGGTAGCCGATTTTCGGTTCGCTTTTATGGCGATAGCCGCCCTGGGGGGGTTGCATCTGGTCGGCTATGCGTTTTTGCGACCGACTGCAGGTAATGCGGTCAGAATCAAACCTAAAGAAGCGTGAAACGAGGCGGATTACGTGTCGGATACCTCGATTTTTGACAAGGAACGATGGCTTCACGGAACAATTTTTTGCCGACTTCGGCCCGGGAGGTGGCCGCGCGCGGGTGGGAGGAACTGGACGTCATTCTTTTCACCGGGGACGCGTATGTGGATCATCCGTCGTTCGGGGCGGCGGTGATCGGGCGGCTGTTGGAGGCCGAGGGGTATCGGGTGGCGATCGTGCCGCAGCCGAACTGGCGCGACGACTTGCGCGATTTTCGGAAATTGGGGAAACCGAGGCTCTTTTTCGGCGTCTCGGCCGGGGCGATGGACTCGATGGTTAACCACTACACGGCTACGCGACGGCGGAGGTCGGACGACGCCTACACCCCAGGCGGACGGGCCGGGCAGCGTCCCGACTACCCTACTCTGGTTTATACACGGATCCTCAAACGGCTCTATCCCGATGTGCCGGTGGTGATCGGGGGGATCGAGGCGTCGCTCAGGCGGCTCACCCATTACGACTATTGGGAGGATCGCTTGCGGCCGTCGTTCCTGGTCGAGAGCGGAGCCGATCTGCTGACCTACGGCATGGGCGAACGGGTGATGGTCGAGGTGGCCCGGCGGTTGCACAACGGTTTCAACCTCAAACGGTTGATTCGATTGCCGCAGGTGGCTTATCTGTCGGATCGGGCTCCGGAGGGGGCTTGCCTGCTGCATTCGTATGAAGCGTGCGTAGAGTCTCCGGAGAAATTCGGCGAGAATTTCACCCGGATCGAGACCGAGTCCAATCGGGTCGAGGCGTCGGTGTTGGCCGAAAAAACAGGGGATAAGTATGTGGTGGTCAACCCGCCCTACCCTTACCTGACGGAGGCCGAGATGGCCCACAGTTTCGATCTGCCTTATACGCGGCTGCCTCATCCGCGGTATGATGGGAAAGGACCTATTTCGGCCTATGAGATGATCAAACACTCGGTGAATCTGCATCGGGGGTGCTTCGGAGGGTGCAGCTTTTGTACCATTTCGGCGCACCAGGGGAAATTTATCTCGTCGCGGAGCGAGGCGTCGATTTTGCGCGAGGTGGAACGCATTACGCAGATGGCCGATTTCCGGGGCAATCTGTCGGATATAGGCGGTCCGTCGGCCAATATGTACCGGATGGGGGGACGCGATCGGGAGGTGTGCGGAAAGTGCGCGCGACCGTCGTGTATTTTTCCGAAGGTGTGCCCGAACCTGGATAACGACCACCGGCCGTTATTGGAACTGTATCGGAAGATCCGGAATATCAAGGGGGTGAAGCATGCCTATATCGGGAGTGGGATTCGGTATGACCTGTTCGACGAGTCGTCGTACTTGGACGAGGTGGTGAAGTATCACACCAGCGGGCGACTCAAGGTGGCGCCGGAGCATACGTCGGATCGGGTGCTGGGGCTGATGCGGAAACCGTCGTTCGCTTTGTTCGAGAAGTTGAATGCGCGGTTCCGCGGGATTTGCGAACGCGAGGGGCTGCCTTACCAGCTGATCCCCTACTTCATTTCGAGTCATCCGGGGTGTACCGAGGGCGATATGCGGGAGTTGGCGGAGATCACCAAACGGTTGAACTTCCGGTTGGAACAGGTGCAGGATCTGACGCCGACGCCGATGACCTTGAGTTCGGTGATGTTCTACACCGGGATGAACCCTTATACGGGGGAAAAATTATACGTGGCGCGCACACGGGAGGAGAAGGAGCGACAAAAAGCCCATTTTTTCTGGTACAAACGGCCGGCGACGGCTCGGCAAGGAGGGGGCGTTAAGAAACGAAACGAAAGACTATGGCAGAATACAACAAAAAGGCCGCGGCGGAAGCTCGGCAGATAGCTTCGCGGCGTCAGACCTCGGAGTCGATCACGGCGGTGAGTCAGCAGATGGGAGTTACGCCGCCGCAGGCGGTGGAGCTCGAAGAGGCGGTGCTTGGGGCGTTGATGCTCGAAAAGCATGCAATTCTCGGGATTCAGGAAATTCTGGTGCCCGAGTCGTTCTATCGCGAGGCGCACCAGATCATTTACCAGGCGATTCTTGACCTCTCGGCGCGGATCGAGCCGATCGACCTCTACACCGTCGGGCAGCAGCTCCAGAAAAAGGGGCAGTTGGCGACGATCGGCGGACCGGCCTACCTGGCGGAGCTGAGTCAAAAGGTGGGATCGGCGGCACACCTGGAGTTCCACGCCAAGATCGTGGCGCAGAAATATGTCCAGCGGCAATTGATCTCGGCCTCTACGGAGATTCAGAAACAGTCGTTCGACGACTCGATCGACGTCGAGGAGTTGATTAATCAGGCCGAACAGGCCATCTTCGTGATTGCCGAAGGGAATATCCGTCGCGACGTGCAGAGCGCGCGGGATATTGTGAGCAAAGCGATCCAGAAGATCGAGGAGGCGGCACAGAAGCCGGATGGACTGAGCGGCATTCCGAGCGGGTTTACCGATCTGGACCGGTTGACGCTCGGGTGGCAACCGTCCGACCTGGTGATTATCGCGGCGCGGCCGGCAATGGGGAAAACGGCGTTCGTGTTGACCATGGCGCGCAATATTTCGGTGGACTACCAGAAGGCCGTGGCGGTCTTTTCGCTCGAAATGAGCGCCGTGCAGCTG
Organism: Rikenella sp.; assembly: GCA_029054535.1. Lineage (GTDB taxonomy): Bacteria > Bacteroidota > Bacteroidia > Bacteroidales > Rikenellaceae > Rikenella. The sequence continues at coordinate 4,288 of JAIDFC010000227.1, forward strand.
ATGACGCGTCTGATTATCGGCGAATCGGGGCTCGACTCGCACAACATCAAGAACGGACGGTTGTCGCCCGACGAGTGGAAGCACCTCGAAAACGCCGTCAAACCGTTGACCGAGGCGCAGATGTTCATCGACGATACTCCTGCCCTCTCGATCTACGAGTTTCGGTCGAAGGTGCGGCGGCTCAAGGCCCAGCACGGGATCGAGCTGGTGATTATCGACTACCTGCAGCTGATGACCGTCGGGACGACCGACATGCGGGGAAATCGGGAGCAGGAGGTGGCGATGATTTCGCGGACCCTGAAGGCGATCGCCAAGGAGTTGGACGTGCCGATTCTGGCACTGTCGCAGCTGAGCCGTAACGTCGAGTCGCGCGGGGGGACCAAACGGCCGCAGCTTTCGGACCTGCGCGAATCGGGAGCGATCGAACAGGATGCGGACATCGTGGCTTTCATCCACCGGCCGGAATATTACGGGATGACGATGGACGAAGACGGACAACCGACGCAGGGGCTGGCGGAGATCATCGTGGCCAAGCACCGTAACGGGGCGGTGGATACGATCAAGTTGGGTTTCCGGAGCGAGCAGGCGAAGTTCGTGGACTGGGACGATACGGGAT
>JAIDFC010000228.1 GCA_029054535.1 Rikenella sp.
GTTCCAGAACGCCTCCGATCCCGACCCCGCCCGAGAGGTGCACCCCCTTCCCGATCTGGGCGCAAGAGCCCACCGTCGCCCACGTGTCGACCATCGTCCCCGAGTCGACATAAGCGCCGATGTTCACATACGAAGGCATCATAATCACCCCCGGAGCCAGGTACGATCCGTAGCGCGCCACCCCGTTCGGAACCACCCGCACACCCAGCGATTCGAAATCCTGTTTGGTCTCCATCTTGTCGAAAAACTCGATGTCGCCGCACCCCATCTTGCGCATCTTCTGGATCGGGAAGTAGAGAATAACCGCCTTTTTGACCCATTCGTTGACCTGCCACGAGCCGTCCTCGAGCGGTTCGGCCGTCCGCAGGCGCCCCTTGTCCAGGTGTTCGACCACCGACCGGATCGCCTCCTGCGTTTCCGGCCGGTCGAGCTGCGCACGATCCTCCCAAGCCGTTTCGATCCTCTCTCTGAGGGCTGTCAGTTCCAGCATAACATATGATTTTTGGTGTATGTATATTGATGAAATTTGCGTCGACCGCGGCGGAAGCTATCGTGTCGCCGTCTGCCCCCGTCGCATCCGCACGAAGACCGGATTGTGGTCCGACCACGGCAGCCGGTCGGAACGATAGCCCTCGGTCTCGAAAAGCGGCGCATGGAACACGTAGTCGATCCGAAGCATCGCAAAGAGTCGGTTATACGTATAGCCGTATCCGCTCCCGGCGTTGACGAAGGCATCTTCCAAGCCGCCGCGCATTTTTTTGTAGGTGTACGACACGGGGGTGTCGTTGAAATCGCCCGCCACGATCGCCGGATAGGGAGACAAGGCGATCATCCGCGAAACGGTATCCACCTGTATGGCCCGACGTCGGTAGTTGATCCGGAGGTGCGAACCGAGGCTGCGGACGAACTTTCCGGTCGCCTCCTCGCCGCGAACCACGAACCGTTCGACCCGCTGCTGGCTCCGCTCGTCGACCTGCGTCGACTGCAAGTGGTTGTTGAACAATCGAACGGTATCACCGCTCGGCAACAAGACATCGGCACGAAGCAACGAATTGGACGACTGGTCGAAGATCGTCCGCTGCGCCTCCAAGATCGGGAAACGGCTGAAGATCGCCGTCCCGTAACCGATGTCGTTCGACCCGCCATAGATGAAATTATAGGCCCGATACGGCCAATCGCGATACAGGCTATCGATCCGGCGAACGTCTCCCCCCTGCATCGTCTCGTACTCCTGGAAGCAGATCACGTCGGGCTGCACTCGGCGAACATACGCCGCCACGCTATCCACCGTCCGCCAATACCCCGCATGATCGTCCTGACCGTACGTGAAGCCGTGGACATTGTAGGTCAAAACGGCGAACTGGGACGGATCTTTCCGCCGAGCGGCAATCGCCCCGGCATTCTCTTCCGCCGCCGCATCATACTCTTTCCCGAAGTCGAACTGAATCAACCGCCCCAAATGGCCCATACCGAACAATAAGGTCAAGGCCGGCACCAAAGCCCACCAACGCCAACGAATCACCCACAACAGCAGCATCACGATATTGCCCAGATACAAGAACGGCGCGCCGAGACCGAAAAACGCAAATACCCAATTCCGTTCCGGACTGATCCCCGTCGACAAATACCCCATCGCCAAACCACCGCTCAGCAACAAGGTAATCAGGACCAAAAAGACGTCGAAGACGATCCGCCAGAAACGCACCGGACGACTCTGGTCGATATAATAATATTCGCTCCCCGAGCTATGCCGATTCGCACTCATATCGTTGACTCATTCTATTTCTATCAATCGGTAATTGAAAAGGTGTCCGTTCATCGGCGACGGGAGGGCTTTGTATGGCCAGCCTCTACCCGAAGCCTCCGCAGACCGCGCATTCCGGCCTCCGACACGGTTCCCCGTTGTCGGTCTGTCGCCCGCCCAACGGGGGAGAACACGACTCGGCGGATCTCGTTGCTTCCGCCCTGCGGCGATCGGCTTTTTCGCTCGGCAGGCCCCTTGCTCACCGTGAGCACGCCCCGGCTCCGGGCAACCGCCACTCATACTACGGGACGCTGAATAGCGTCGGTACCAGCGGCTACTGTTGGTCGTCGTCCGACCTGAACAACTATAGCTACTACCTGCACTTCAGCCGCGGAGGAATCCTCCCCAAAGACGGCAACTACCGTGCGAGCGGTCTTCAGTTGCGTTGCCTCCAGGAATAGGGAGATGCCGCTCGGCGTTTTGTTGGCCTGCCGGTTGCACCACTGCCCCGACAACAGCCTGCCGGATGAACCGAACCCTCCAACCAGACTGCGTCTCCCAGACAAAGGCCTGCCAGGCGAG
>JAIDFC010000229.1 GCA_029054535.1 Rikenella sp.
GACGGCGAGTTGATGCAGATGGAACAGGCGCGGCGAATGGAAAATACGGAGGAGATCTACACCGAAATCATCCGCCGCAAGACAGCGGCGTTGATCGCCTCGGCGGCGGAGTGCGGAGCGTTGCCGGTTTTCGCCGACGACGCGACGGCGGAACCGGTCAGACAGATGTATCGTTTCGGCGAACTGCTCGGGATGGCTTTCCAGATCAAGGACGACCTGTTGGATTTCGGTTTCGGCCAGGACGGAAACCGTCTGAAAACAGGGAAAATCCTCTGCAACGACCTGCGCGAGGGGAAGATGACCCTGCCGTTGATCCGGGCAGCGGCTCCGCTTTCGTCGGCGGAACGGCGCGAGGTCGCCCGACACTTGCGACGGGCGGCGGAACGACCGGCGTCGGTCGAATGGCTCCGCGATTTCGTGGGGCGCAGCGACGGGCCGGACTATGCCGCTTGCCGTATGCAAAGCTATCTGACCGAGGCGCTCTCGATTCTCGACTCTTACCCGCAATCTCCCGTTCGCGAGGCTTTGACGGCCTATGCCCATTATGTCGCGGGCAGATCTTTCTGAGAGATTTTGGTCGGTATGGAATCGTTTTCTTTGCTTTTGTTTAAGGAATCCAAGAAATTTCCCTTTTGTTGGGGCGGCGATGTTTTTGAATCTCTTGTCATCGTCGCTTCCGAGTCGGCTTCCGTCCCACGGCGCCGAAATTAGCTATTTTCTTATCTAAAGAAAGAGAAACCGCACCCTTCTTTCGCTCATCGGGCAACAGAGACTACGATCCGAGGATTGACAATCCGAACTCGAGTAGCGATCGCCTCCATCTCCTCGTACGAGACTTTTTGGAGGTTGTCTGCCGGCGTGTTTCGGTCGATGGTGTAGAACATCGCCTCGGCCGGACCGATCCGTCGGATCGCGTCGAGGTAAGCCGCCACCTCTTCCGACGTGGTGTTGTCGATCTGTCGGCCGCCGTACTCGCCGCGCAGGAACATCGTCTGAATCACCAACCGCCCTTCGAACAGTCGCAACAGGTCGATGATTTCGTCCATGGTCCTATCGTTTTGCGGCTGGTTGATGCGTCGCATCGTCTCCTCGACCGCCGAATCGAACTTCAGAATATTCCGGTCCACACGCGACAACGCCGATCGCACCGCCTCCCGGTCGATCATCGTAGCGTTGCTCAGCACGGCGACTTTCGTCTGCGGCGCATACCGGTCGCGCAATGCCACAGTCGCATCGATGATCCGATCGAATGCCGGGTGCAAGGTCGGTTCGCCGTTTCCGGCAAACGTGATGACGTCGGGCAACTCGCCCTGGGTCGCCATCTCTTTCAGGCGCGCTTCGAGCGCCTCGACCACCCGTTCATAGGGGTTGAACCCTCCGTTTCCGTGGGCGCCGTTCCAGCCGCACTCACAGTAAATGCAGTTGAAATTACAGAGTTTGGAGTCCGGAGTCAACAGATTCACCCCCAGCGAAGTACCGAGCCGTCGGCTACGGATCGGTCCCACAATAATACTATCGAAGAGAAAAGTGTCCATTTTCGTTATTTTTGATCGGCAAGCAACTCCCGCCAGGTAAAGATAACGCCAATTTTCGCTATATTTGTTTCACTCGAGCAGATTTCTTTAACATCCCAACCATATCTGAGAAATATGATGAAACGTTTACTTTTTTCATTGACCGCGATTCTTCTTTTCGCCGGATGCAACAAGGACAAGGGCGAGAGGTTCGTTACACCGGTCGAGCTGGCGGGAAAGTGGAGCTCTTATGAATACGTAGAGAACGGCACCGTGCGACCGGTCTCGTTGGCCGAAGAGCTGAGCTATTGGGAGTTCAACGCCGACGGGAAAACCTACATCGAATACGACTATTACAACAACCGAACCTATCGGTGGGAGTATTCGCTGGAAAACAACGTGATTTCCACGCCGGACGGATCGGAGACGCTTCGCTGGCCGATCTCGAACTTCACGGGCGATGCCTTTACCTTACAGAGCGGGAACTATCGGATTCGATTCCGCAGGTCGCAGAATCAACAGATGCTCTTCCTGGCGCCGTCGGTGAACTTCGGCGCGACCGCCGCACAAATCAAGCAGGAGGAACGGCGCACGTTCATCCGCGAGGATGAAAACGGCTTAGGCTACGGGGGGTCGAACGCCATAGAACAAGGAGTTGCCTACTTGTTGGAAAACGGGCGGATGAATTCGGCGGCTCTATTGCTCTCGCTGTCTGTCGATCCGAAAGAGTTGGTGGACTTTCTGCAAATCGACTGTAAGGTACTGGGGCAGACAGAAGACTTCTTGGTCTTCGAGAGTCGCGACGCCAAATACCAGGTGATTCTCGGGGTAGAGGCGAGCGGCGTCATGCTCGTATATATTGAGCCTCTGACAGGACGGTCGAAAACCGGCGACGCAGACGACCGAGCCTGCATCATCGAACAAGGACGACGGATCTTCGAGGATATCAAACGTCGAGTGGATTGGGAATAGCCCGGGTTCTGTCCGGCTCCGGTCTGTCGGGCGTTTAACCGTGTTCGACGCCGGCGGAGGAAAGCCAAGAGCCTTGGCGAGTGGTGTCCTCCGCTCCGGGCGGCGTCGGGCACGCGACTCAAAGAGTCGCGGTTTCTCGATTCGGTAACAGATCCGGCCTGCGCTTTGCCGGTTAAGCAAACCGCGCCCGAAGGGCGTGCGGGCCGAACGCCTCCCACCCGGGAGGCCCGCAAGTATGCCGTTTACGCGTCATTGATTGCAGCCGCTCCCGGGCGTCCGACCC
>JAIDFC010000023.1 GCA_029054535.1 Rikenella sp.
ACGCAGTATCGCCGGAAGTTTCTTTGGTACTTTCTGTTCACAGAAAGTACGGTACCCGCACGTAGCTAAAAAACGGGCTATAGAAAAACAGAACGGTTAAAAGCAAAAGATCCGGTTTCCATTCGGAGGAAACCGGATCTTTGTGTATTGAAAAATAGTGTGTCAGCAACTTTTTATAACGACAAAGCAAGTTCGGACCCCTCCCCGGAAAACAGGCGGCGGTAATAATAAAAAGGCGAATAAAAGCCCTCCGTGATACCAAGTCCGAAAATGTGTTTCATAGTGTGTCGTTCAGCACGCTGTCGTTTTCCGTGAGGAAACGACTCTGCAAATATAACCTCTTTTTTTGAACTTGCAATCGTTTAGATATAATTTTTGCAGTATGAAGCGTATGTGTTCATCACTTTGTCGACGTAAAGCAAGGTTTCGGTCCCGTCGAACGCTCCGTTCCGTACGGCTTCGTCGTCGACCCATTCCGGCGTTCCCTTGAGCGAGACGAACTCGGCGAGCTTGGCCCACGAGTTGTGGTTGACTCCGTGTTTGACCGCCAGCCGACGGGCGTCGATGATGTGTCCCATCCCGGCGTTGTAGCAAGCAAGGATGATCCGGAGGCGATCGTCGTCCGAGGTGCGCGAGCCGAAGCGCAGCGTTTTTTCGATCCGTTGGATTTGTTTGACGGCGATCTGGATATTGGTTTTCGGGTCGTTGATCTGGTCCTGCGGCACACCGAAATCGCGAGCCACGCTACTCATGACCTGCATCAATCCTTGTGCGCCGCGATGCGATCGGGCGTTCGGATTGAAGTGCGATTCCTGGTAGGCGATCGCCGCCAGCAGCCGCCAGTCTAGTCCCTCTTGTTCGGCGATCTGTCGCATGAGCGGGTCGAACGGCGAGATTTGTCCCTGAGTGGCGATCGCGACCTCGCGATCGGTCGGACCCACGGACGCGAATACGCCGCTCCGTGTCGACGAACAGCCGGTGAAGGTCAGGTCCGAAAGTAATAGCAACGCAAAAACGAAAACAATTTTTTTGAAATTCATAAATCGTTTTTTGGGTGGGAGAGCAATTCCCATGCCATGCGAGTCATAGCTCCGGTCGTTTAGTCGTAGAACGACCACGACAGGCCGATCTTGAGCATCATCCGGTTCTGCGGGTAGTTCACCACCTCGAAGTAGCGGTTGCCGCCGAAGAGGTTGCAGTTCCAGTGTTGCAGTTTGACCAGCAGCCTTAGCCGTTTCCACTTCGCCGACACGAAGGCGTCCAGCGAAGGGTAGTTGCCCAGTTTGACCCGATTCTGGGTGTAGAATTGTCCGATCGCCGGATCGTAGGCATAGGCATAATACTCGGTATTATACCGCCCGTCCAGACCGATCTGGAGGTACAGCACCCGTTTGACGGCATCGAAGCCGAAGAAGTAGGACAAGTCGGCACACAGCAGAGGCACCGGAGCGACCGTTTGGGCCGAACTCCATTGCATGAGCACCCGGTGGTTCAAGTGAAATCCGCCCAGGCGGAAGTCCTTGCGCAGGTAAAGTCCCATCACGCTCAGCATGTCGCTGTACTGTTCCGGAACGACGTTCGGACCGTAGTAGACTTTGTCTTTGGTCAGCGCGTAGCTCCCTCCCAGTTCGAGTCCCGCGTCCGGGACGCGGAATGCCGCACGGATGAGCGTAGTTTTCTCTTTCGAGAAACGGTTCGACCACGCGTAGTGGTTCGAGAAGTAGTTCTGCTGCCAGAAATCCGGCTCCCGCAGCGTGAAGCGCACCGAAGCGTCCAACGTCAACGGCTTCTCCTTGATGTAAGCCGACAGCGACAGGTTGCCGCCCACGTCGAAATCGCCGCTTCGATACCCGATCGTGTGCAGACGTGCATCGGCCGACCACCGCATGTAGCGGCTCACGGCGCCCTCCAGACGTCCGTACACGTAGATCGAATTCTTGCTCTGTTTTCCCCCGCCGCCATAAAGGTCTCGGTACTCTTCCGGAACGTAATAGTAGTAGCGGTTCAGTTCATACCCGATCCCGCCCGTAACCAGCCCCAACACGCCGTTTCGGTTGTAAGGCTGGAGCTGCATGAAGAGTTTGATGTCGGTCATCGATTGCCGTACGGAGTCTCTCGTTCCGTCCGGGCTGATATAGAAGTGGTCGTAGAACGGCTCCGCATCGCTCGTCCACTCGCCGCTCCCGGTCGTTTCGCCCGGTCGGGGCATCTTCACCGCATCCGAATAGACTTTCTTGAAGGTGGTATGCTGGAACGACTGTCCCACGAAGACGGTCGGTATCTTGGATAAGGTCAAATCGTCGGTCGTGCGTTGGCGCCGCAAAGGAATCCCGTACGACTGGGTCCAGTAGAACGTGTTCCCCTTGTACTGGTTCCGCGCATCGGCCTGGCCGTCCAACCGAACCGGGATATTCTCGGTCATATCCATCACGGTGTCGGTAATGTCCCGCATATCGACGATCCCGCCGTTCTCCTGGATATCGCCCACATTATAAATATACCCCCCGTGGATGGCGTACCGTTTCCCGGTATGGGCGAAATTGGCCGAAAAATAGCGGTCCAAAGCCTTCTGCCGTTCATACTGCCCCTTCATCCCGTCGGAATTGTAGTCGAGGTTGATCGAGCTCGACGGCGAGATGTTCTGCGAGATCACGGCATGGAACAGCTGTTCCTCCTTGGTCCGCTGCCCTGACATCTGGTACGAAATGTTGGTGTAAGGCATCCGGGCGTTATAGAACGTGATCTGCTCCGGACTCTTCAGATAAGCCGCCCAGGCCTGTACGAACGAAAAGTTCCGAAACTGAGGTCGAGCGAAATAATCGAGTGGAATGGTAGCCCCCCCCAGGTTCCCGAGGCTGGCGCTCCCTACCCCCTCGCGCATGAACGGATAGTCGCGCTGAAACTCGGCCACGGTCGTATCCATATCCTGCAAGGCGATGTTGTTGTTTTCCAGCGAAACGGTCCACGCAAAAATTCGCCTTGCCCGGGTCGAGTCGTCGAAGTAGAAAGACTCCAACGGCTTCCGTGGCCGCCTCGCTCGGTCGACGGTGTCGCGCTCGATCATCTGGCCGGGTAGCAGTCCGGAAGAATTGTTCGAACTGTTGTCCACCGGATAGCGTATGACGGTCGAAGCGTTGTTCTGCCCGTGTGCCATCGCGGGCAGAACAACCAACGCAAAGCCGAAAAGCAAACTTTGCCAAAAATATCGCTTCATCGGGACACGTCCCATCTATTCCGAAGTTTAATCGTTCGTCGTTGTTTAAGCATTGAGCCGGACCGAACCGTAGCTACTCGCAATTACTAAATACCTTGGGGCTTTGGGCCGCCGCCAGCGGGGCGCCAAACAAGGCAGAGAGAACCCCAACAAAAGCCCCAACGGGGCCCCGCGGTGAGCCGGCGATACTGCGTATCGCTTGGTCTGCCCGTTCAAACGATAACGTAAAACGAACGGTTCAATTCAAAAACGGGGCAAAGGTACGGAAAATTTTACAAATCCGTAATTTGCAGATTATTAGCTGGTTGGGTTTGTTTTGCGAAGTATGGCGCGTATGGCGGAGAGGATGATGTAGGCGAGGATGATAGCCGCCGGCGCCGCCAGTCGGAGCCAGAGAATCAGAGCAACGGCGAGTAACAGAAACAGGTATCGGAGTCGATTTTTAGCGAAACCGAAAGATTTGAATTTGAGCGAGAACATCGGCATGTCGCAGACCAACAAAACCGAGAAGAGTAGGGTAGTCGTCAGCAAGACGAACGGATTCGCCAACCACTCGGTCGCGCCTTCGAGCATCGGCAGCGAGACGAAAAACAGGGCGCAAGCCGGCGTGGGCAATCCTCGAAATTCTTCGTGCTGCCGTTCGTCGACGTTGAACTTGGCGAGCCGCAGCGCCGAGAATGCCGCGATGAAGAATCCCCCCCAAGCGACCCACGGGATGGCCTCCGTGCCGATGGGGCTCAACAGTCGGAAAACAACCGCTGACGGTACCAGGCCGAAACTAATCAGGTCGGCGAGCGAGTCGAGTTCCTTGCCGATCGGCGAGCCCACACCCAACATTCGGGCCGCGAAACCGTCGAAAAAGTCGAATACGGCGGCCGTGATCACCAGCCAGAAAGCCAACCGGAAGTCGCCCTGCAGAAACAACACGGCAACGGCCGTGCAACCCGATAGCAAATTGCAGAGAGTTAATAGATTAGGGATAAAAGCAAGGATTCTTTTCATGATCGTTCCTCGGTGCTTGTGTGGTTTCAAAAGCAGACAAATTTACGTTTTTTCCGCGATCCGCAACCCGGGAAGCTGTTATTACGCCGCTCCTCGACTGGGGTGGACCGATCCGAAAAACAACTCGCTGTGGCAAGACGAGGTCAAGACATTGTTCGACCCTTGTCCGGCAGGGTGGCGGGTACCCCGCAGCGGATCCGACGAGGAGAGTCCGTGGTATACCCTAACCGAAGAGAACACCGCCTGGAATCCGTCGGAGGGTTTTCGAGGCGGTCGCTATCTGCCTGCTTTCCCGATCGGTAGCCGCGCCTGGCTGCCGGCAGCCGGTTTGCGTTACTACCTCCACACCCGTCTGGATGTGGTCAATGCGGTCGGTGCTTGCTGGCCTTCGACCCGAATCGACGACCAGGTGTTCAATTTTTACTTTACCCAAACGAGCATCGAGCTGGTTACGCCGAATTATTTTCCGAACGCTTATCCGGTCCGTTGCGTTCGGGAGTAATCGCGGGGTTCCGGGGGAGCCTCCCGATGACCGGAAGCGTGATTCGATCGCCTTTGCCGGAGCGTTCGACATAGGCGGTGCCGTCCCGTTTTGAACGAGCATAGTCGAATGTAGGTTCCACCAGGTAGCGGCCCCGTCGATCGATATAACCGTACAATCCGTCGACCATCACGCAGGCTGTCCCTTCGCGGAAGCCTTGGCCGAAATCGTAACGGATCGGAATCGCCAACCGGCCGTCGGGTCCGACATAACCGTAGCGCGCCCCTTTCCGAACGAGTCCTCGTCCTTCGGAAAACGGCCAGGCGTCGTCGAACCGCGCGCGGGAGAGCAGCCGAAACTCGCCGTCCACATATCCCCACCGTCCATCGAGCCGAACCGGAGCCATACCTTCCGAAAAATCGCCGCACTCTTCGTACGTCGGCTCCTGCAGCCACGAACCGTCCGGAGCGAGAAATCCCCACCGGCCGCCGGAACAAACGGCGGCAGCACCTTCCGAAAATTCCCGTGCCCGATCGTATCGGCACGGGGCGACGAGGGTCTCGTCGTTGGAGATGAATCCGTATTTTCCGTCCCGCTTCACCAGCCGTATCCCCTCGCGACCCGGTTCGCCGACGTAATCGTAGGTCGTCGCTGCTCCTTTAGCAGCCGACCCGTGGGCCGCCAGAGCGTCGGCTAAGTCGATGAAGCGTTCGGCACCCGATCCCAGCCAGCCGAATAGCGGGTCTGCAGCCAGTTCCGTCTCTTTCAGAAAATTGTACGCCGGACAAGCCCCTGAGGTCAGCCGCGCTGGGTCGAAAAGCAGACCCGAACGCTCGCCGAACCGATCGTAAAGTTCCGGCCAGCGAACCAATGCTTGCAAACCGAGGCTCAGCAAGGATACCGAAAAATCGTCGATGTGTTTTCCGAATTCTCTCTCCGACCGGCCGGGGTGCCGGAAACCTTCGGTTCCGATCTCCCGAGCCCGTTCGCCGGCCATCTCGGGCAGGTACAAACCGTCGTAATCGATCATCGTCAACTCGCCGTCCGGACGCACGATCAGGTTGTCGGGTTTCAGGTCGCCGTGTGCGAAGGGCTGAGCCAACAGCCACAAAGCCAATCGGTCGAAAGCGCTTGACAGCTTTCCCAATTCGTTCCGATCGCCGGCCTGAGCCGCTTCCCGGATCGCCTGCGTCAGCGAACGGCCCTCCACCCACTCCATGACTACGACCGGATGGACGGAACCCTGATCGTCGTCGCCGAAGACGGTGATCTCGTCCTCCAACCACCGAAAGGGCACGATGTGAGGCGATCGCTCGGCCCAAACCGGAGCCAGGGTCTGCATCATCCGGCGATAGGCTTCGGCACGACCCGGTTGATGCCGGGTGAAGCATTTCAATGCGTAAGGCTGGCGATCTATCTCTATCCGAAACACGACGCCGTACGCTCCCGAGGAGTAGTCCAACGGGAGCGGGGTACAAAGATGACGCAAATGGGTGAACAAACCCGCGGGATTCAATATCGTCTCTGTATAACGAACGGCACTCGGATATAACATAAAACTGACTAATCTATGTTTTATAGATATTTTTTCATTGGCTACCGACTGGAACCGTCCCGTTTACTTTCGTTTTGCCCGACGGGGGTGCTCGAGGGCTTCCGACTGATGCCTCGTGCTAACTCGGCAGAATTTAGAAACGGTCTCTGCTCTCGTTACGCTGTTCGGTTCTTCCTCGCCGCACGTAGTTAAAGAATAATATACAAATCTATAGAGTAATTGCCGGCTTTATCGGGTGCGTCCCGGATAGGTCTGGAGTGCGACGGCCAAGGTCTCCATCGCTGCCCGCAGGTCGTCGATGTTGAGAACGTAGGCCAGTCGTACTTGATGTCGTCCGGTTGCCGGGTCGGCATAGAAACCCGAAGCCGGGGCCACCATCACCGTCCGTCCTTGGTGTTCGAACTCCTCTAACATCCACTGGGCGAAGCGGTCCGCATCGTCCACCGGCAATTCCGCGATCGCATAGAACGCGCCGCGAGGCATCGGACACCGTACGCCCGGCATTCGGTTCAGCGCATCGATCATAAAGTTACGCCGCGCCTGGTACTCGTCGTGTACCGTCGTAAAATAGCTTTTCGGCGTATGCAAAGCCGCTTCGGCGGCCAGTTGTTCGATGTACGGCGCGCAGAGCCGTGCCTGTCCCATCCGCAAAGCCGCGTCGATCACCGCCGCATTCCGACTCACCAAAGCTCCGATCCGTGTACCGCACATGCTGAAACGTTTCGAAATCGAGTCCACCATGATCACGTGGTCGTCCACCCCCTCCAGCGTCAAAACCGAGTGGTGCTGCGCGCCGTCGTAACAAAAGTCGCTGTACACCTCGTCGGCGATCAGAAAGAGGTCGTGGCGAAGCACGATCTCCCGCAACTGGCGAATCTCGGCTTCGCTATACAGATAGCCGGTAGGGTTGTTCGGATTGCAAATCAGGATCCCCCGTGTTTTCGGTGTGATGAGCCGCTCGAACTCCGCTATCGACGGCAGCGCGAAATCCTCCTCGATATACGACCGTACGGGGACGATCTCGACCCCGGCCTCCGTCGCGAAACCGTTGTAGTTGGCGTAGTACGGCTCCGGAACGATGATCTGGTCGCCTCGGTCGCACGTCGCCAACAGGGCCATCAGAATAGCCTCCGAACCGCCCGTCGTTACGATCACCTGTTCGTCTGTCAGTGGCAGCCCCCGATCCGTATAGAACCGGGCCAATGCCTCGCGATAACTCCCGATACCGGCCGAGTGCGTGTAGGCGATCGTCCGAACGTCCACCGCTCGAATCGCTGCCAAAGCCTCTTCCGGTGTCGGAATGTCCGGCTGTCCGATGTTCAGGTGGTAAACGTGTATGCCTCGACGCTTGGCCGATTCGGCATATGGAACGAGTTTGCGAATGGGAGAGGCCGGTATATGTTGTCCGGTCTGCGAAATCTTCGGCATAACCTATTGTCTACGTTGGGTTCTTGTTCTGAATTAACAAAGATAGTGTTTTTCTCGCTACTATCATTCGCGTTTGAAAATCCATTCTTTAGCTACGTTCTGGAACTGTTCTTTCTGTGAACAGAAAGAACAGTTCCCTCCGGCACAAAGAACAATTTTCAAATAGAGATAGATTCCAGGGAAAAAGCCGTATCTTTGAATTCGTTCCGAGAAAAAACGGGACGAGAGCGAGGTTATGGAAAAACAGGCGACGAAACATAAGGGACGAGTTGTGGTGGGACTTTCGGGCGGAGTCGATTCGAGCGTGGCGGCGTGGGTGCTCAAGGAGCAAGGGTACGAGGTGGTGGGGATGTTCATGCGCAACTGGCACGACACGACCGGGACGCTGGCCGGGGATTGTCCGTGGTACGACGATCGGGTTTTTGCGGAGCTGGTGGCCAAGAAGTTGGACATCGAGTTCCATTTTATCGACCTCAGCGAGCAGTATCGCGAGCGGGTGGTGGATTATATGTTCGCCGAGTACGGGCGGGGACGGACGCCGAATCCCGATGTGTTGTGCAACCGGGAGATCAAATTCGACGCTTTTCTGAAGGCCGCTTTGGAACTCGGGGCCGATTATGTGGCCACGGGGCATTACTGCAAGACCGACACGGTGGTCAGTCCGGTCGACGGACGCTCTTATCATCGTCTCGTGGCGGGCGACGATCACAATAAGGATCAGAGCTATTTTTTGTGTCAGCTCAACCAGAAGCAGCTTGCGAAGGCGTTGTTCCCGATCGGCGACCTCGAAAAGCCGGAGGTGCGGCGCATCGCGGCGGAACAGGGGTTGGCGACGGCCGAACGGAAAGATTCTCAGGGGATTTGCTTTGTCGGAAAGGTCGACCTGCCGGTTTTCCTGCAACAGAAGCTGGCGGCGAAGCCGGGCGGGGCGATCGTCGAGATTCCGGCCGATTGGGCAGGGTATGCCGACGCGGCGCACGATCCGTACGCACCTTATATATATAAGGTGAGCGACGGGGTGAAAGTCGGTGAGCACAACGGGGCCCATTTCTACACGATCGGGCAGCGCAAAGGGCTGAACGTCGGGGGGAAGCTGGAACCGTTGTTCGTCGTTGCGACCGATGTCGAGGCGAATGTCATTTATGTCGGAATGGGGGAACGACATCCCGGCTTGTATCGACAGGGGTTGCGGATCCGGCCGGACGAGATGCACTGGATTCGTCCGGACTTGGCGCCGGCACTCGGAGATACTCTGCCGCGGGAGTACCTGGTGCGGATTCGCTATCGGCAGCCGCTGCAGCGGGCGACTCTTCGCGTCGATGGCGACGGGTGGGGGATTGTCGACTTCGCCGAACCGCAGCGCGGGATTACGGCGGGTCAGTTTGCGGCGTGGTATGCGGCGGACGGCGAACTGGTGGGGTCGGGGGTGATCGACGCGTAATCCGAACGAGACCTCTTAGAGGTATTTCTCCAACTCGATGCCGGCGGGAAGCAGAGGCGCGATGTCGGCCCGGTGGAGGTACAGTTCCTTGACGACGGCCGACGAGATCGCTCCGAGGGTCGGCGAGGTGAGCAGGTAGCAGGTCTCGATCGTCGGGTCGAGCCGCTTGTTGATGGCGTCGATGGTGCGGTCGCCCTCGAAGTCGTCCACCGACCGGATGCCTCGCAGCAGGATCCGGACTCCCTGCCGGTGGCAGAAATCGGTCGTCAGCCCTTCGTAAGCCTCGACGCTCACCCGCGGCTCGTCGCGGAACGCGTCCCGGATCAACCGAACGCGGTTCTCCATCGTGAGAAAACCCTTCTTCTTGATGTTGTGTCCCACCCCGACGACGATCCGGTCGAAGAGGGTCAGGCCGCGGCGTACGATATCCTCGTGGCCGGCGGTGAACGGGTCGAAAGACCCGGCGAAAATTGCGCTTTTCTCCATAAAATCAAACGTTGATTCTTGTGTAAAGATAAACATTTTGTATCTTTGCGCCACTTGTCCGAAACAACGGCGGTTTTGAACAAACCAGAGGAACGGGGGAGACGGGGTCTCCGCGGTTCGTTTTTCAAAGAACGTTGTGGGGAGGCAAGGGATTGACAATCAATAAACAAAAACCTAAAATGTCAACCAAAATCAGATTGTCGCGCCACGGGAAAAAAGGGTATGCTTTCTATCACATCGTGGTAGCCGACAGCCGCTCGCCGCGCGACGGGCGATTCATCGAAAAACTCGGTACTTACAACCCGAACACCAATCCGGCGACCGTAGAACTCAACTTCGAAAGCGCTGTACGGTGGATCGGCGTAGGGGCGCAGCCGACCGATACGGCGCGTTCGATCTTGTCGAAAGAGGGGGTCATGTACCGTCATCACTTGAACGGAGGGGTCAAGAAAGGGGCCTTTACCGAAGAGGTTGCGGAACAAAAGTTCGCTAAATGGGTGGCCGAAAAAGAGGCCAAAGCGGCTCAGGCTAAGGCGGCTCAGGAGGCGGCTAAAGCTAAGTCGGCTAAGGAACGCCTCGAGGCGGAAACCAAAGTGAAGGAAGCTAAGGCGGCGGCTTTGGCGGCTAAACTGGCAGAAGCGGCTCAGGCTGCTCAAGCTGCGGCGGCGGAAAACGCGGCTGAGGAGAGCGAAAGCGCGGCGGCTGAAGAAGGCGCGGCAGAGGCGACGGAAGCGGCTGAAACGGCAGCTGAGTAATTTCTATGTACTTTCCGCCGTCTTATTCAGCGATGGCGGAGAAACGGAACGATGGGAAAGAGTCAGGTGTTCGCTTATGCAGACCGGGCGGCTGCGATTATCGCAGAGGAACGGAATGCGGTGGGACGTATCAAAAAAAGGTACGGGACCATCGAACGGGGCGACGGGGAACGGCGGCAGACGGTGGACGGGGCGTTGCTGGTAACGCTTTTCGACGCTTTTCCGGAGACCGTGGATTTTCATGCGGAACCGCTGTGGATCGAGTGCGATTCACGGGCGGTTCCGCTTTTTGTAGCCTCGTTCGAACGGTGGGGGAATGGTGCGGCGGTTGTGCTGTTCGACGATTTCGAACGGGCGGAAACGGCGGAGCTGCTGGTGGGCAAGGTCCTGCATTACGAGGGGGGAAGAAAAGGGGCTCGGA
>JAIDFC010000230.1 GCA_029054535.1 Rikenella sp.
ATTTTTTGTTGTCGGGGTGGGGGGCGTTTTTTGGGTCCCTGTTCGGGTGCCGGAAGGCACCGCCCGCCCGGCGGGGGCACCCGCGGCCGCGCGGCCCGAGGGCAGTTCTTGCTTGTTGCTGAGCAAGCTCCAGCTTTCGAGTGCCGAGCGGCACCGCGCCCCGCCTTAAGAGGGAAATCAAACCGATAAACGGGAGTTTATCGGAAATGATTTCCCAAGGCGCGCGGCCAAAGATTGTTTTTAGAACGGTCAAGCAAAACGAAGTTTTGCAAGCCCACCGCGGGCACGCGGAGCCCGCCCGGCTTGAGGGCAGTCGGATACGGTTTCTCTTCTGGTAGGTTTCGCGCGCCACGCCTAAAGAGCCGGATTGAGCAGAAAACCAAATGTTTTTCTGCTCAATCCGGCAGGCGCGCGAGCAGAGAGCGTTGTTGGGAGAATATCCCGCTTGCGCGCGGACAGAGACTGTTTCTCGGTCGCCGCCAGCGGAGGCGCAAGTGAGTTTGGCGAACGTTGCGGCCTGCCGCGTGGGGTAGCGGCGGCCGCCATGGGAGATCTCGGAGGATTTCCGCGGGCGACGATTTTCGGAGCGATTCGACTTGCAGATCGACCGACGCCGGCGGAGTAGCAAGAGAACGAAGTGAACGTTGCGCCCTCCGCGTGGGGGCGGCGTCGGTCGCGCGATCTGCGATCGCGGTTTGTTGCGAGTTGTAGATTTTCGGAGTTAAATGGGCCGGAGCAGCGCATTAGGGTAGAGGCTGGCAGCAAGAGACGCAGTGCGTCCCTTCGCGGGGCGAAGCTCCGGCCCGACAAAGGGAGATCACGGAGAAAGTATGCGTGTAGCTCGGTATCGGGTCAGCCGTTCGGCGAGACCTTTCGGAGCAAATTCCAGCTTTCGAGTGCCGAGCGGCACCGACCTGCACGCCAGCGGCGCAGTTGTCGGCGGCAAAAGCGTGTTTCAGCAACCTGCAACCTGAAAGGCCAGACGAGACCAAGAGGGCACAGCTTGTTTAGAGTTATTGAGACCGAACCTCTCTTTCGAACAACCGGATAGAGTATTCAGCGGGCATCCTGAATCGGGAAAGAGTCGAGAATCCTCTATGAAGACAATTGGGGATTCGCCACCTTTTACCCCTATTCTTTCCGCCATTCGACGCCCCCTCTCCTTTTCAGAAAAACTCCTTGACGTGCATTGCAAATAATATTTACCTTTGCGAGCACAACCGAACGAAGGCTGGTCGGACAGGCCGAGTCTTTCGTCCATTTCAATCGCACCGAGCATGAAACTTTGCAGGCGGGCCGCCGAGCTCGCAGAATACCGGGGCACGGTCGGATTCGTGCCTACGATGGGGGCTTTGCACGAGGGACACCTCTCGCTCGTGAAAGCGTGTCGGGAAGCGTGCGACACCACCGTCGTCAGCATCTTCGTCAACCCGACCCAGTTCAACGACCCGACAGACCTCAAAAACTACCCGCGGACCGAAGCCGAAGACCTTGCGCTGCTCGAAGCGGCCGGAGTCGATTTCGTCTTCGCGCCGTCGGTCGAAGAGATCTACCCGACGCCGGACACTCGGGTTTTCGACTTCGGCGGACTGGACCGCGTCATGGAGGGCGAACACCGTCCCGGACACTTCAACGGCGTCGGACAAGTGGTGTCGAGACTCTTCGAGATCGTGCGACCGAACAAAGCGTTCTTCGGCGAGAAAGACTTCCAGCAACTGGCCATCATCCGATACATGACCGCTCAACTGGGACTGCCGATCGAGATCGTGGGGTGTCCGATCGTGCGCGACACGGACGGATTGGCCCGCAGCTCGCGAAACACCCTCCTCTCGCCGGAACACCGAGCGGCGGCGCCGCATATCTATGCGGTACTGTCGGAAGCTGCGAAATCGCTTCGCGGTACGGTGCCGGTCGACGATGCGAAACGAATCATCGCCGAACGAATCGACGCAAACCCGCTCCTCAAAACCGAATACGTCGAAATCGCGGAGGCCGACACCCTCCGGCCGGCGACCGACTGGGCTAAGACTCCGGGGACGCTGCGCTGCTTCGTCGCCGTCCACGCCGGACCGATCCGACTCATTGACAATATCGCTTTTTAACGTTCTTTTTAACCTGTGTTTGACGACAGGATAGAACTGTTCTCTTTGTGAACAACCGACGCTGCCAGCGAGAGCAAAGCGGGCCTGCACGCTATGCCGAACGGCGAGGAGGAAGGCGAAGCCAACAAGCGGCAGTTCCAGCTCGTAGCCAAATACGGTTACAGAAAAAACGAATAAAACACCATAGTTAAGATGCAGATAGAGGTATTGAAGTCGAAGATTCACCGGGCCAGCGTAACGGAGGCCAACTTGGACTACGTGGGGAGCATCACGATCGACAAGTCGTTGATGGAGGCCGCCAACATCATCGCCGGGGAGAAAGTTCAGGTGGTGGACAACAACAACGGCGAGCGTTTCGAGACCTACGTGATCGAAGGGGAGGCCGGTAGCGGATGTATTTGCGTGAACGGTGCCGCCGCACGGCGCGTGGCCGTGGGAGATGTGGTGATCATCATGTCGTACGGTCTGATGGATTTCGAGGAGGCGAAAACGTTCCGGCCCAGTGTCGTTTTTCCCGACACCGCGACCAACCGTCTGATTCCGTAGTTTTTTTATCGTTTTCGAGACATCGAATCGCAAAACCGACTAAATTCGTCTTCCGAAATCCAAAAAATCCAATCTTTTACTGACCCATGAAAAAGATACTTATCGTCGGCGCCGGCGGGCAGATCGGTTCCGAACTGACGACCCACCTGCGAGGAATCTACGGCCAGCACAACGTGATCGCGGCCGACATTCACGGCGATCGCGAGGACAACGATTTCGTGCAGCTCGACGCGTTGGACGCCGAGGCCGTGGCACGGACCGTGCGCGAGAACGGGATCGACACGATTTTCAACCTCGTCGCGCTGCTTTCGGCCACCGGAGAGGCCGATCCGCAGAAAGCCTGGCGGGTGAATATGGGGGCCTTGATGAACGCACTGGAGGTGGCGCGGGAGTATAAGTGCGCGGTGTTCACGCCCAGTTCGATCGGCGCTTTCGGCCCCGATGCGCCGAAGGACCTCACGCCGCAGGATACGCCGATGCACCCGACCACGATTTACGGGGTATGCAAGGTTACGGGCGAGCTGTTGAGCAACTACTACTACCAACGGTTCGGGGTCGACACGCGGAGCGTGCGGCTGCCGGGGGTGATCTCGTCGCAGGCGTTGCCGGGCGGAGGGACCACCGACTATGCCGTCGAGATCTTCTATGCCGCTTTGAAAGGGGAGCGGTTCGTGTGCCCGGTGCCCCACGACCGGTTTATGGACATGATCTATATGCCGGACGTGTTGAACGCCATGGTACAGCTGATGGAAGCCGATCCGACGCGGCTCGTGCACCGGAACGGGTATAACGTCGCTTCGATGAGTTTTTCGCCCGAGATCATCTATGCCGAGATCCGGAAACACATTCCGGATTTCGAGATGACCTACGAGATCGACCCGGTGAAAGATGCCATTTCGGAGGGGTGGCCCAACCTGATGGACGACTCCGTGGCGCGGGCCGAGTGGGACTGGAGTCCGAAGTGGAATCTGCAGGACATGACCGCCGATATGCTGCGGGTGCTGGGCGAGCGGCTGCGCAAATAAATACTACATTATTACAGGGAATGCGTTTTCTCCGTCCGAGGGTTTTCCCCCGGACGGAGTTTTTTCAGGCGGAGGCTCGACGATGACCGACCATATCGAGAATTTCGGACGATACATGACCGCCGAACGCCGTTGTTCGACGGCGACGGTCGACATCTACACGCGCGACCTGCGTTCGTTCGAGGCCTACTGGCTGGCGAGCGGGGGCGAGGGCGACGAACAGGGGCATCTGGCGCCGGAGGCCGTTCGGCTGGAGGACGTCCGGGGTTGGGTGATGCAGGACGTCGAGGCCGGGACCGCCACCGGGAGCGTCAACCGGCGGATCTCCACCCTGCGTTCGTTTTTCCGCTACCTGATGCGCCAGGGGGTGGTGGAACAGAACCCCGTGCGAGACATCAAAGCGCTGCGGAGCGGGCGGCGACTGCCGGCGTTCGTGGACCGGAACCGGATGACGCAGCTGGTCCGGGTACTCGAAGAGCCGTCCGAGGAGTTCGCCGTCGAACGGGACGCGATGGTCGTCCTGCTGTTGTACGCCTGCGGCCTGCGGCGGTCGGAACTCGCCTCGCTGACCCTCGGGAACCTCGACCTCGCGGAACGGACCCTCCGCGTCATGGGGAAAGGGGCCAAGGAACGCGTCGTACCGCTGCTTCCGGCCGTCGCCGAACGTTTGGAACACTATTTGCAAGTGAGGGCCGAAGAAAAAATTTGCGCCGACGGCGAAAATTTTCTATTTTTATCCAACAAAGGACACGGACTCTCGGCCATGGGAGTCTACACGATCGTGAGAAGCTACCTGTCGCTGGCAGGGGTGCAGGGCAAGCGCTCGCCGCACGTGCTGCGACACACCTTCGCCACCCACCTGATGCAACACGGCGCCTCGATCCGGGTAGTGCAGCAGCTCCTGGGACACGCCTCGCTGGCCGCCACCCAGATCTACAC
>JAIDFC010000231.1 GCA_029054535.1 Rikenella sp.
ATGGGGAAGAGCGAGGGGAACGGAATCTTTCTGATGGACAGCGACGAGGCGATTCGGAAAAAAGTGATGAAAGCCGTTACGGACAGCGGACCGACGGTGCCCGACTCCGAGATGCCGGAGGTGATCCGGAATATTTTTACGCTGTTGGAGATCGTTTCGGCGCCGGATACGGTGGCCTATTTTCGGGAGAAGTATGCCGACTGTTCGATTCGGTACGGCGACCTGAAGAAACAGCTGGCCGAGGATATTATCGCGACCGTGGCGCCGATTCGGGAGCGGATTTTCGCTTTGCAGGCCGACGAGGCGTACTTGTCGCGGGTGGCGCGGCAGGGGGCCGAACGGGCGCAGGAGAGCGCGCGGAAGACTGTGGAAGAGGTGCGCGAGATTATGGGAATCAAGCGGTTCTGAGGTTTAGAAGAGGCGAAAGCGGGAGATTCTCGCGGCGGCGCATGGTCTTTTGGGGCGACGCGCGGCTTGCGGAACTTCGTGGCGGAGAGGGGCGCTCATGGGGTGCGCCTGGCGCGAGAGAACTACGGTATGGACGGCCAGTCGCCGTATCGCGACTCGTTTTCCTCCCTCTCTTGAAGCCACAGCTTTTCCCGCTCGGGCGTCCACTCGAGGACCGTCCAGTTTTTGGCCTCGGCGATGGAGCGATTGCCCGGCGATTTCGGGGCCACCCACACCACTCCGCTCTCGTTTGCCGCGGATCGGTCCGGCAACTCTTCGTAGATTCGGTTCAAGGCGCTGTTCGAAAGCGGATTCCGATCGAGATTCAACGAGCTTAACTTGTTGCAACCTTGGACGGACAACTCCGTGAGCCGGTTGTTCTGACACTCCAGAAGCATCAACGGCAGGCCGCCGACATCCAGGACCGTCAGCCGATTGTTCTGACACCAAAGCATGTAGAGTTTGGCCTCTCGGTGGAAATCGAGCCGGGTCAGCGCGTTGTCGGAACAGACTAACGTCCCCAAAACGGCATTGCGACTCAGATCCAGCTCTGTCAGCGCGTTGCCGCTGCATGTCAAGTATCTCAACCGAGGATTCGCTCTTAAGTCCAACTTCGTTAGGTTGCACTCGTTACACATCAGGAGGCCCAATCGAGGATTCGCCCCTAAATCCAACGTCGTCAGCGGATTATGCGAGCATTCCAGACCCGATAATTGGGTGTTCCGACTGAGATCCAGCCTCTTCAGCTTGTTCCTCGTGCAGCTCAGCCTTCGTAATTGCTCGTTCGCTCGCAGATCCAAAGCCGTCAGCCCGCATTCGTCGCCGATCAACAACTGCAATCCCGGCAGGCCGCCGAGTTCCAGCTCCGTCAAAGCCGGGTTTCCGAAGCAACGCAGTTCCCGGAGTTGCGCGTTTTTGCCGAGCCGCAAAGTCTCCAATCCGCAGTTGCTGCTATTCAATTCCTGTAAAGCCGTTAAGTGTCGGATGTCCAGCTGCGTGAGCCGCCGGTTCGAGGCGCAATTCAGCACCGATAACATCTCGCCCCCTCGGATTTGAAGCGTGGTATAACAGTTCCGATTTTCGGTCTTGCGCTCGGTGCACAAGTCCAACTCGACGAGCGTCCCATCTTGTCCCACGATGCGCACCGGGTAGCTGCCGAACGCTCGGTAGCGGTGCGAGAGGGTCGTGCCTCTTTCCCCCGGTTCGGTTTTCAACTCGATCTTCAGCTCCAGCCGCTCCACGCTCCCGTCGCCCCAGTCGACCGACACGCCACCTGTCCCGACCAGTCTCAACTGGAAATCGTTGTATTTCTCGAAACGCGCCTCTTCGTAGATCGTGTCGTAACTGGCCGTCAGCTCGACTTGCCAGGATGCGCCGGAACACGAGCCCCAGACGAGGAGCGTCCCTGCGGCTACAACGGCCGCTTGAATGAGTCTCTTCAGGTCTATCATCGCAGGAAGGTTCAAAAAAGGGACCAGGCAGGTAACCGAGAGTAAATGTAAGAAAAATTTCGATTCCGCTCCCTGTGTGGGAGTCCGTCGATAGGAAAACGTCGGTCGGGACTCTGCTCGGGACGTTAGCCCGGCAAAGTCCCGACCGATCAAGAAGACAAGTCGGACCGAATCCGCTTACTTATTTTTGCTTCGCGAAGAGCATCAAGGAGATGAATCCGTACAAGCCGAAGAGGAAAATAAACAGACACGGCACTGCCAGTCGCACCGGGTTTTGGCGGCGGATCGTGCAGTAGACGACGGCCAAAACCGCCCCCAGGATCAGTGCCCAGGGCGAGAAGTCGGAGAGCCGCGGTCGCACCTCGTTGTCGAACCGCGAGGTGAACGTGAGTCGGAATGGGAACAGGTAGCGGGCCGCTTGTTCGAGGGCCGTAGGCTCCGGAGTCGGGTAGTGCATCTCCGCGATCCGCCCGAACGTCGTCCCGTCGATGGCGTAGAGGTGTTCTGCGCCGTCCGGATCGCTGATCTTCAGTGTCCAGTCGAACGGGTTACCCACGATCATGATTCCCTGTCGCGTCGGATCGACGGGCGGCACATCGACCCGATGCGTTGCGTAGTCGCCCGTCGTCAGAACGTGGAATCCGCCCGACGCGTCGACCAGAAAGGCGAAATACTGACGCCCGCGGAACTCGGTTACGAAGATGTGAACCGGTTCGATCCCTTCCGGCAGCTCCACGGAGCGGACGAAAGGCCGGCCGACGGTCTGTTTCAGGTGGAAGAGCCGGCCGGTGCTGTCGGTGATGAAAAATCCTTCGTCGTACTCTTTCCGAACGGTCGGATTGCCGGCGATCGTCCGCGCCGGAAACACGAACCCTTTCCGACGCATCGTCTCGCCGAAGGTCGCGCTTTTCTCCTCCTCCGTTGAGTTGGTCGCACAATCGATGAACGTGATCCCGTGTCGGTCGATCCGGAAGACGTCGCTCGGCGACTCCAGATCCACCCGGCCCGACATCGACTCCAACAGCGGATAGATCGCCGGTCGGTCGGCATTCACCTGGCGCGGCGAACTGCGGAACATGAAAGTCCCGTTCTGAGCCGTCCGCGGTGTAACGGGAATCCCTCGAATGCTGTCCGGAAAACGCCCGTCGGCCACCAGCTGGCGGTAGTAGAAAAAGGGAAGGAGGCTGTCGAACTGCTTGTCGGTGAAGCTCCTCCCGGTAGCGTCCCGCCGCGCTACTCCGCGCTCCGAACTCTCCAGCCATACGAAATTCCCGCTCACGGAGCTGTATAACGTGAAGGGCGAGAAGTCTCGACCGCCCTCCGCCAAACCGTAGGCCCAGGGCACCACCCAAGAGGCCAGAAAGGCTGCCAGACCGAACAATAGAATTTTACTGAGTCGTATCATACTGTGTTATTTTCCGATTTTTGTGGAGATCACCGATCCTGTTCGCCGGTCTTGAACCGGTAAACCGAAAGCATCGACAACAGGCTCAACGCCAACGTAAAGAGAGTCAAACCCGGCAGAAAACGGTTGTAAGCCTCCGGGGCCGGCGCCAGGAAGTAGAGCCTCAGGACACCCGCGGCGACCAATATGTCGAGGATTCTCCGCTTCCAGGTCGGCTCCAGGCAAACCCACGCGGTCAGAAAATAGGCTCCCAGACCGGCCACATACCACGGCAGGGCGGTCAAAAGTACTCGAGCGAACAACTCGTGCGCCACCACCGCCCGAAACCCGACTCCGATCAACACCAAACTCACGGCATAAAGAACACACAGCGAAACGGTTCCGTAAGACAGCATCACGGCCACGGTCCGATAGTGCGGATAGGGCAGGTGAAGGGTCAGTTTCAACCGGCTTTGCTGCATCTCGGGCGCGTACTGAAACACACCCAGCAACAACCCGATCAACAACGGAACGTAAGTCAACAAATCCACGAAAATGGCGTCCCGCTCGAGCATGACCTCCCACAAATGAACGGCTCCCTTGAATTCGATCACGCGACTGATGTTCAACAAACAATAACCGGTGAGCACCACCAGCAATAAACTCGATAAACCCAAATACCAACGGGTCTTGAGCCACTCTTTATAATAAATCGCTTTTCTCATAACCGAATTGTTAATTGTTCTCTTTTCTGTAACCGGTCGTTAGCGACGTGCTGGTACTGTTCTTTTTGTGAACAAAAAGAACCAAAAAAACTTTCGGGAATGCTACGCATTCCATGGGCTGCCGTAGTCAAGAGCCTTGTTCCCTTTTTGTTTTGGGTAGGGACTTTCCGGCGCGGCGCGTAAGTTAATTACAGCCTAAGCGCGCCCGCCGAGAAAGCCCTACCCATCCAGTGGGCCAGAGCATTAGATTGCGGAGCCTGAGGCGTAGCGTAGCTAGTTAAAAGTTTTTGGTGCCGCTTTTTACAAAAAGCGGCAGTTCCGTACAGTAGCCAAACAC
>JAIDFC010000232.1 GCA_029054535.1 Rikenella sp.
TGCACAAATAATACCAGGGGCATCGGCGGATCTTCCGTATGCCCATACTCCTTTCGGGCATAAAAAGGCTGGCCGCATAGTTCAAGGGATAGAACGGAAGTTTCCTAAACTTTAAATACAGGTTCGAGTCCTGTTGTGGCTACGGAGACGCCTCGATTGGGGGCGTCTTTTTTATTTATGCACCGGGCGGGTTTTATGGAGGGGGGCTTTATGGACAACGGACGGACCGATCAAGACGACCAATTAAGCCCTAGAGGCTGCTCGGCCAAGAAAAACAGATCGTATGGACGCTTTCCGCCGGTTGAAAATATATTATACCTTCTTCCGGTCCTTTTATTTCGCCGGTTTTTGTATCAGTCTATGCTGCGGCTGGCTGGTTTTCCGATGGGGTGGCGATCTCCTGCTACCCGTCATCTGGTTCAAACTCTTCACGGCGGCAATCATTTACTATATCGTGAATCGCCTCAAGCACCGGGAATACTATTATTACTACAACCTGGGGCTATCTAAACAGAAGTTGTGGGCTTTTTACGAATCTTGCGACCTCCTGGTCTTTGTCTTGTTATTGATAGCCGCTAATTTACTGCCGGAATGGGACACCTTTTAGAGATAGACAGCGCCCGAATGCAGGTCGGTGGAAGAGGAGGATGCCGGACGATTTTACAGCACGCCTATTTGCAGGTGCGCTCCGGCGAAGCGGTGGCTCTGCTGGGGCTAAACGGCTGCGGAAAGTCGACCCTCTTGCAAATGCTTTACGGAACCCGAAAAGGGACGTTTCGGCACGTCAGGTTCGACGGGCAACCGGTCGAAAAGGCCTTTCGGGAACCGAAACACGTGCGTTATCTCCCTCAGTTCCATTTCATTCCGGGACACTTGTCCGTACGTCGCGCCTTTGCCGACTACCAAGTGGAGCTATCCTCCTTTACGGCCGATTTTCCCGATCTTACCCGCTGCGCGGAGGCCCGGATCGAGCAGCTTTCGGGCGGGGAAAGGCGCTTGATCGAAGCATATCTGATCATTCGGTCGCCATCGGCGATCTGCTTGCTGGACGAACCGTTCTCGCAGTTGATGCCGCTACATATCGCGACTCTGAAAAGGTTGATCCGCGACCAAGTGCGGGCAAGAGAAAAGGGGTATGTCATCGCAGATCATCTCTATCGGGATGCGCTTCAGATCTGCGACCGCATCTGCTTGCTGAAAGAGGGATACGTTTCGGAGATATCCGCTTCCGGCAAGGAGTTAGCGGCGCTGGGATATATGAACGATTAGTCCGGCCGTAAAAATAGTTCCCGGTCGGGTTTTCCCAAAAGCATTGGGAAAACCCAACCGGGAAAGAAGAATCCCCGCTCCTCAGAAGCTCCTCAAAATCCCCCGAAAAAACCGCCTACTTGCGCCGGTAGATGTAGACCTCGCAGCCATGCGCCGGCAGCGTCCCACGAACTGGTGCCTTTTTCGACACCCGACCCGTCCAGGCGTTCGTAACCGTCGCCGGATAGAGAATATCCGCGTCCCGCACCGGATCGAACACAAAACTTCGCGGCGCATCCGACCGGTTGAAGACGCAGATCGCCACCCCGTCCGAAAGCTCCTTCCGCAAGTACTGCAAGTCGTCCGACCGCAGGAACGTATACCCCTGCCGCCCCAGCGAATCCTGGTCCACGGCGATCAAATGTCGATTGGTCAGCAACCCCCGCGTAAAGTCCGACATCGTCCGCAGGTCGTTATTGACGATCAGCGGCGCCGCCAGCATGCACCACAGCGCAAAGTGCGTCTTATACTCCTCGTCCGTACACCCCGGGAAGCGTTCGTCCGGCGACGACGACTTCCCGCCTCCGTACAGCCCCACCATCAGCAAGTCCGGATCGTTCCACCGACCCGGCCCGGCATACTCTTCCAATCCCTCCTGGGTGTCGAAAATATCCATGATCCCGGTCAGGAAACGATCCCCGGAGCGCCACCCGTCGCGCGAGTCGTAGGTCGTCCGCCACAGATGCCCGCCGGCCGCCTTCCCCCACAGCCACGGACTCCGCCCTCCCCACTCGCAGATCGCAAAGACGATCGGCCGCCCCGAAGCCTTCAGCGCATCGCCCATCTTCTTATATCGCGTAAAGGCGGTCGTCCGATCGGTCGGCGCATGGCAGTAGTCGTACTTCAAATAATCGATCCCCCACTCCGCAAAAGTCTGGGCATCGATCTCCTCGAACCCCAAGCTCCCCGTAACCCCGGCGCAGGTCAACTCCGCCGCATCCGAATAGATCCCGAGTTTCAACCCCCGGCTATGAACATAGTCCGCCAGCGCTTTCATCCCCTCCGGAAACCGAACGGGATCCGGAAACAACCGATTCTTGGTATCCCGTCCCCCGACCCAAAAGTCGTCGATAATGATATACCGATACCCGGCCTCCCGCATCCCGCTCTCGACCATCGCGTCGGCCATCTCCCGAATCAACGAATCGCTCACCTCCCACTCGAACTGGTTCCAACTGTTCCAACCCATCGGCGGCGTCAGGGCAAGGGTATCGACCGGCGTCGCCTCGCGCTGAGCCTGTGCTCCACCAACACTGCCAATCAAAAACAAAATCCCAACTACAAAATCTCGAATCCGAAACATCTGATGAATGATTTTATCGTACTGTTTTTTACATGCCTGTTTTTGACGACAGGATAGAACTGTTCTCTTTGTTCACAAAGAGAACCAGAAAAACTTTCGGCGATACTACGTATCGCATGGGCTGCCGTAGTCAAGAGTCTTGAGCCCTTATATTGGGGCCTGGGGATTCTTCGGTCGCGCGCTCATACAATTACTATACCTTAAGCGCGCCCCGAAGAACCCCGGCCCAAGCAAATAGGCCAGAGCATTAGATTGCGGAGCCTAAGGCATAGCGTAGCTGTTGGAAGTCTTTTGGGTACCTTTTCTTCAGAAAAGGTACGGTACCCGCACGTAGCTAAAAACAAGTATACAAATAACAGTACAATTAATTATTAACCCGTCGTTCGACCTCGCGTTTGAAGTCGCTGAAGACATTCATGTAGTTCATAAACGCATCGTACGGCGAATCGTACGGATTGAAATAGCTGTGCACGTCGCCGTCCGAGAACCACTTGGTACACATATAGTAGAAGTGGTCCGACGACTGCAAAGCGTACCACACCCGCATCATATCCGGATCGTCCAGCCGCACGATCTTTTCCTGCAACGAGTAGAGTTTTCCGAACGCTTCGTCCTGCAATTCGTTTCCGAGCCAAGCCGTGATATCCCGCTCTTCATCGGCCCACGAGATCGGGTGCGGCACATGCAAGACCGCCACCGGCTGGAACTTGGCGGCAATCTGGCGCGGCGTGCGGAACTGGAGTTCCGGATGCCGCACCACGGCGCCGATGAACTGTTCCATAAAGTCGAAGATCCCGGTATCCCCTTTCTGATGTTCGCCGAAAGTTTCGTAGTCCATGAAGAGGTTGATAATCTCCCCCTCCTGATCACCGATCCAGTCGATGTACTTTTCAGCCGTCAGCGGCCAACCGTCCCATCCGCGGTCCGAGAAGCGGAAAGCGATGTCGTCGCTCAAGCGGAAGTTTCTCAACAAGAGTTTCAGTTCCTGTTTGATGGCATTGGCATAGATGAAATTCGGACTCTTCCACCCCAGAATATGCTTCGCCCCCTCGGTCAACAGCGTATGATAGCCCAAGTTGTACGCCATCTCTCCGATCGCGTCGCTGTAGATCAATTCCGTATTCCGGAACGTGGTCGGCCGCACCCCGAAAAGCTCTTCGATCGTATCGGCGTGCAACCGCACCTGCCGCTCAAACTCTTCGCGACTGGTCAGCGCCGCCAGCGAGTGCGCATAAGTCTCGGCCAAAAACTCCACCGCCCCGGTCTGCGCCAGCTCGCGAAAGCTGTCGATCACCTCCGGCGCATAGAGTTTGAACTGTTCGATAGCGATCCCCGAGATCGAGAACGACACCCGCACATTCTCCGCCCCATGCTGCCCGATAAGCCGAAGCAGCAGAGCGTTCATCGGCAGGTAGCAATCCGCCGCCACCTTTTGCAGAATACTCCGGTTGAGAAAGTCGTCGAAATAGAAATGATCTTTCCCCATGTTGAAGAACCGATATTTCTTCAGCCGGAAAGGTTGGTGTACCTGGAAATATAGATTGAGGTTTTTCATAGCCTTGTTTTATTGTTGAAAGTTTGGGATTCGTAATCCGGCAGTGTACACGCCTTGTATCACTCCGCCACCGAACGATAAACATCCAGCACGTTCCGCGCCGCGTTGTCCCATTTGAGGGTCGTAACTTCCTCCTGCCCCTTGGTGATAAACATGTTATGCAGTGCCGGATAAGTTACCAAGCTGTAGATCGCATCGGCCATCGCATCGACATCCCAATAGTCCACCTTCACCGCATGGGTCAGCACCTCGGCCACCCCCGACTGCTTCGAGATAATAACCGGCACATTGGATTTCATCGCCTCCAGCGGCGAGATCCCGAACGGTTCCGACACCGACGGCATGATATAGACATCGCTAAGCTCGAACATCCGCCTCACCTCGTCCCCCCGCAAGAAACCGGTGAAGTGGAACCGGTCCGAAATCCCGAGTTTGGCCACCCGCCGCACCACATGATTAAGCATATCCCCCGAGCCCGCCATCACGAACCGCACGTTCGGAATCCGTTTCAAAACCTTAGCCGCCGCCTCGACAAAATAGTCCGGCCCCTTCTGATAAGTGATCCGCCCGAGGAACGTAACGATCTTGTCCTCCACCCCTCTGACCTCTTCCGGCCCCTCGTGCGCCTTGAACCGCACCCCATTATGCACCGTTACCACCCGATCCGGAGAGATCCCGTACTTCTCGATCACGATATTCCGCGTCAGATTACTGACCGCCATCACCCGATCGGCCGCCGCCATCCCGGTCCGTTCGATATTATAGACCACCGTATTGATATTCTCGCCGCTGCGGTCGAACTCCGTGGCGTGCATATGCACCACGAGCGGTTTCCCCGAGACCCGCTTGGCCGCAATCCCCGCATAATAGGTCAGCCAGTCGTGCGCATGGATCACGTCGAACTGCCCCTCCAACTCCCTGGCCACCTGCGCCGCCACCATCGCATATCGGGCCACCTCTTCCATCAAATTGGCCCCGTACTTTCCGCTAAAATTATACCGCTGCTTCCAGATATCTTGCGGCGCCCCCCGCCGTTTCCCGTGTTGAAACTCGCTCCACTCGTTCTCGTACTCCTCCGGGCTCAAGTACGGCACCATATTGGAGTTGATCTGGATAAAAGTGAGTTGTCGCCAGAATTCATCATCGGTCTCCAGAGTTCCATACGGCGCCTCGACCTCCGAAGCGTTCTTGATGGTCAGAAACCGTTGATCTTCATCGCCGTACGCTTTCGGTACCACGAAAATAACCTCCACCCCCAGCTTGGCCAACCCGCGCGTCAGCCCGTAGCACGCTGTCCCCAACCCCCCGGCGATATGCGGGGGGAATTCCCAGCCGAACATTAATACTCTCATAGGTACCGATCCTTTCTTGTTTTCATGGATAAATATTTTTGGTTCGCCCCGCGCCGGGGCAACGTTTCGGGTGCGAAAGGCGTTTGGAGGCAGGCCGAATAAGACAGACTCCAAAGGCCCCGCCTAAAGTTTTTCGGTCTCGCGAATCATCCGCTGGATCATCAAGAGCGCCGCCACGCTCGGCGCATAGGAAATCGCTCCGCACGCCTCGTGCGGCGCATCTCCGTCGTACGCCTCCGGCACCGAACCGATCCCATAGTTCAAGAGGTCCTCTTCGAATCCGCCGAGCAGCTCCCGCGCCTGCATCAGGAATCCCTTCCCGTAGAGTGCGAACCCGGCCCGCACGTAATGTTCCAAGAGCCAAGCGAAAACCGTCCCCTGGTGTCTCGCCAGGTTCCGACACGCCTCGTTCCCGCGACAGATCCCCTGGTACCACGGACTGTTCGGACTCAGCGTCCGGATCCCCCGCGGCGTCAGCAGGTAGGCCTCCACCACCGTAAAGACTTTCTGCCGCTCATATTCATTGAGCGGCGAGTAAGGCAGCGAGCAGGCCAACAGCATATTCGGCCGGATCTCGGCATTCTTCTCGCCGTCATGATACACATAGTCGGCCAAATACGGCTGCTGCGGATTCTGTTCCAACCAGAAGGTCGCCCGGAAGTTGTCCCGAATGCGTCCCGGCAGCTCGTCCCACTCCCGCACGAAAGCCGCGTCTCCCCCTTCGCGCGCCACCTCCAACGCATAGCACACCGCATTGTACCACAGCGCATTGACCTCCACCGCGAACCCCGGCCGCTGCGTAACCGGCCGCCCGTCGTTCATGGTGTTCATCCAGGTCAACGCCCGTCCCGGCATCTCCGCCCAGATCAAGCCGTTGTCCGCCATCCGGATATACCGTTCCCCGCCCCGGAACTCTCCCACGCCGTCCCGATA
>JAIDFC010000233.1 GCA_029054535.1 Rikenella sp.
CGCACCCACAGGGTGCGGTTGTCGAGTCCAGGTAAAAGGGTTGCCGCCAGCAAGGGCGCAATCGAGCCTCGCGAGAAGTTGCGTCCCGCCGCGTGGGATGGCGGCGATCCGCGCGACCGGAGGTCGCGGTTTATTGCAAGGTGTCGTTTTTTGGAAGTTAAAAGGGCCGGAGCCAGCGGAGCGGTCGCCCGAGCATGCGAGGAGCGCGACCCTCCGCCCGGGGTGGCTCCGGCCCGTCATAGGGAGATCGCGGATGAATTTCGCAGGTGTGCGGCAAAGCAAGAGTGCAAAGGTTTGGCAATCCCGTCCGGCGGGTGGCGAGCAACTTCGTCGTCGTTCGTTGCTCTTTCCGCTGTCGGCGGCTCGGATAAAAGGAGGTGCGGGCAAAAACATTTTGGAATTAGAACAGGCCGCTGTCGGTGGAGCCATTCCGAGCAAACACAAGCCTTCGCGTATCGCGCGGAACCGGGCTGCCACCTTTCGAAGTTGGGTTGTCGTATTTTCGTCTACGGCCGGAGACGGTCGAAATAAAAATTAGAGAGAGCGTTGCTGAAACTATTACTTTTTCTCAAGCGGATTCATTACGTGCTGCTGTTCCTCGCGTTGGAGGCGATAGCCGTAGGTGTGTTCGTCAACAGCAACGTGTACCAGAAAGCCTGGATTTCGGGCGTCTCTAATCATTTGCGGAGCGGGATTTACGACAAACTAGCCGACGTGAGCGGTTACTTCGGTCTTCGGGCCGAGAACGACCGGCTGATCGACGAGATCGCCAGGTTGCGGAGCCGCCTCGCCTCACAGGCCTATGCCGATAGCTTGGGTTCCGTAGGTTCGGGCGATACCGTTTCGGGGTTGGAATATTACCAGTTCCAGCCTGCGCGCGTGATCCGCAACAGCGTCAGCAAACGCGAGAATTACCTGACGATCGACCGTGGTACGCTGGACGGCGTGGAACCGAAGATGGCCCTCGTTGGAGATGCCGGGATCGTGGGGTACGTGCTGTACTGCTCGGACCACTTTTCGGTGGCGATGTCGATTTTGAATAAAGGATTCAAGACCAGCGGCTGCATTAAAGGGACCGATTTTGCGGGTTCGATCTATTGGGACGGTCAGAGCCACCGGGAAGTTATTCTGGAAGAGATCCCGAAATACGCCGATATCCAGGAGGGAGATACGATCGTAACGACCACCTACTCCTATATTTTCCCGCCCGACCAGCCGATCGGCACCGTCGAGAGCTTCGAGATGGTGAACGGTACCTTTTATAAAGTTCGCGTTCGTCTGTTCGTCGATTTGGCCCGGTTGCGTCATCTTTATGTCGTTCGTTATCTGGAACAAGAGGAGCGGAGTGCTTTGGAAAGCATGACCGGTTATTCCGAGATTGACGGCGAGGAGAAAGGAGGTGCCCGATGATCCGATTTTTGGAATACGCCGCGATTTTCGTCTTGCTGCTCATCCTGCAGGAGTTCGTCTTCGACAACATCAACCTGGGCGGGGTGGTGAATCCTTATATCTATATCATGTTCGTCATCCTGCTGCCGCTGGATATCCCGGGGTGGGGCCTGCTTTTGCTGGGGTTCGGCACGGGAGCCTCGGTCGACTTCATGGAGGGGACCGCCGGGTTGCAGACGATGGCGGCGACGTGGCTGGCTTTTGCGCGTCCGACCGTGGTGGGGCTGTTGCTGGGCAAGGATCTTGTGTACGAAGGGGGGATTCCGACCGTCGGACGGGTCGGGGCGGCGAAGTTTTTGCGGTATGTTACGGTGATGGTGCTGCTGTTCAACGTGCCGTTCTTCTGTCTCGAAGATCTGTCGGGGGGGATGTGGATCATTCTGCTTCGGATCGTGCTGAGTTCGGCTTTCAGCGTCGGGATCATCTACTTTTTGCACCTGCCTTTCGTGCATACGCAACTGAAGGTGTAGGGCGTTTTTCTGTGGAATTATGGAAATCGTATGGATCGTACTGTTAGCCGCCACGACATCGGTGGCGGTTGTTTTATATCTGTCGGAACGGGCTTCGGCTCGTCGTTCGGCGGGCGAGGTCGAGTCCCAGCGCGCTGCGGTGGAGCAGTGGCAGAGGACTTGTCAGGAGCTTCAGGCCCGGTCGGTGGAGCAACGCTCCGCGGCGGAGCGGGAACTGGTGGTCGTTCGGACCGAGGGCGAGAAGCGGTTGGCCGAGGCTCAGGCCGAGATTCGCGTCTGGGCCGAGCGGTTCGAGAACCAGACCGTCGAACGCGAGAAGCTGCAGAAACAGTTCGCGGATCACTTTCGGAACCTGGCCAACGACATCCTGGAGGAGAAGAGCCGTCGGTTTACCGATACGAATCGGAAGAACATCGGTGAGCTGCTGAAGCCGTTGGGCGAGCATATCGAGCGTTTTCGCCAGCGTCTCGAGCAAGAGGCGACCGAGCGGAAAGTCCTGGAGACCGAGATCCGTCGGTTGCACGAGATGAGCAACCAGGTGAGTCGCGAGGCGAACAATCTGGCGGCGGCTTTGAGGGGGAATAGCAAGGTCCAGGGGGATTGGGGCGAGATGATCCTCGAGACGCTGCTCGAAAGCTCGGGTTTGCAGCGCGGGATCCATTTTCGGGTTCAAGAGGACTTTCGTACCGAAGAGGGCGAACACGTTCGGCCGGACGTGGTGTTGCTGTTGCCGGACGACAAGCAGATGGTGATCGACTCGAAAGTCTCGCTGACGGCCTATGCGCAGTATGTCGAGTCGGCGGACAGCGCGGACGAGGAGGGGCGGAAAGCGGCCCTTGCGGCGCATGCGGCTTCGGTGCGGCGGCACATCGACGAGCTGGCGGCCAAGAGTTACCAGAAATTGACAGCCGGTTCTCCGGATTTCGTGATTATGTTCGTGCCGAACGAACCGGCCTTTCTGTTGGCGTTGCAGAGCGACGCGAAGCTGTGGGACGAGGCCTATCGGCGGAAGGTGATCCTGAGCAGCCCGACCAACCTGTTCGCGATCCTCAAGATCGTGGACGACCTCTGGCGGCGGGACAATCAGGACCGGTATGCGCTGGAGATCGCGCGTCAGGGAGGGGCGTTGTACGACAAGTTCGTGGGTTTTGCGGAGAATTTTTTGGCGGTGGGCGATGCGTTGGGGCGGACGGACAAGGCGTATCGGACGGCGTTGGGTCAGCTTAAGGAGGGGAACGGCAATCTGGTTCGCCGGGCGGAATCGTTGAGGAAGCTGGGGGTGAAGGCGACGAAGAAGATGCCGCCAGCGTTGACGCCTTTGGACGACGGGGAGGGGGAATCCGAAGCGTCGTTACCGGTTTCGTCGGGTCAGGAGCAGTAGGGTCTGTTTGTCCGGTTAATAGCGAAGCGCCGCCTGTTTTGTCGGTTTTTCTGTGTTTTTGACACGGCAACCCTTGGCCCGCCGCATTTTTGTGGTTTTTCAGTGCAGGTTTAAGCGATACGTAGTATCGCCCGCCCACCGCGGGCACGCGGCCCCGCGCGGGAGCGCAGTCGGGCACGGTTTCTCGGCGAGAAGACTCCGCGCGCCCCGCCTAAAGAGGGAAATCAAACCGATAAACGGGAGTTTATCGGAAATGATTTCCCCAGGCGCGCGGTCAAAGTATTGTATGGTAGAGGTGGTCAGGTTCAAGTGCCGAACGGAACCGTCGCCCGCCCGCTTAAAGAGGAATTTCACTCGTTTTGCGGAAGCAAAACCGAGAAGAAATTCCCGCGGGCGACGGACGCGTTGGGTGTTTTGCTTGGGTTCTCTCGGCTTTTGTCGGTAACCCGCGCGCGACAGCTGGAGTAGGAAATCGTTCAAAAGCGCGAATCGCTTTAGAACAAGATTTCCGCCAGCGCGCGGTCAAACACAGTTTTTTAGGGGAAAGTCCGACGCCGGCGGAGGAGCTTATGAACGAAGTGAATATTGCGCCCTCCGCGTGGGGCGGCGTCGGTCGCGCGACCAGAGGTCGCGGTTTATAGCCAAGCTGCGAATCATTCATCGCGCGGACAAAGACATTTTGGAATCAAAAAGGGCCGGAGCTTGCGAGGTCCGCTCCCATCGCGTCAGCGATGGAGAAATTAGCGGGCCTTCGCGTGGCGAAGCTTCGGCCCGTCATGGTGAGATCACGGAAGATCTTCGCGTGCGATAACGACTGGCCCGCACGCCTTGCAGGCGCGGTTGTCGGCGATACGTTGGCTGACGCAAGAGAGATAAGGGGGATTGCCCAGGGGGCGAAGCCTCCTTGGATGCGTTTTTTGCATCCTTTTTGGGGCATACCAA
>JAIDFC010000234.1 GCA_029054535.1 Rikenella sp.
ACCCATTCCCATACTTTATGGGGCGTGCAAAGGTAACCATTTTTCGGGATTTTACAAATCGGGGCGATACTTGTCGGCGGGTCGGAGGGAGAGGCGAGGGAGATTTTTTCCGAAATTTTGGTTATCTTGCACTTTCTATTCGGAGTTAGAAAGGGTTTGCGCATGGCAAGATTTTTCATCGAATTGGCCTATAACGGAGCGGGTTACAACGGTTGGCAACGGCAGCCGAACGCCCCGTCGGTACAGGAGATGCTGGAGAAGGGGCTCTCCGTACTGCTCGGCGCGCCGCACGAGGTGGTGGGGGCCGGGAGGACCGATACGGGGGTGCATGCGGCGTTTGCCGTGGCTCATTTCGACGCGGCGACCGACGAATTGGCGGAGAAGGTACTCGATTCGGAGTTCGTCTACCACTTGAATTGCATTCTGCCGAAAGATATTTCGGTTCGGAAGGTGTATGCGGTGGCGGACGAAAAGCATGCGCGGTTCGACGCCAGGCGGAGGGAGTACAAATATTACATTACGACGGTCAAGGATCCGTTCGCGACGGGGACGGCGTGGCAAATCACCCAGCCGCTCAATGTGGATGCCATGCAGACGGCGGCGGTGTCGCTCATGCGGTACGAAGACTTCACGTCGTTCGCTAAACTCCACACGGATACGAAGACCAACCGGTGTACGATCTTCGGAGCGAACTGGCGAGCGGAGGGCGATAAATTGATCTTCACGATTGCCGCCGACCGGTTTCTGCGGGGAATGGTGCGGGCGATCGTGGGGACGTTGGTGGATGTGGGGCGGGGGAAGCTGAGTCCGGCGCAATTTTGTGCGATCATCGAACGGCAGGAGCGGGCCGAGGCCAGTGCGCAGGCGCCGGCACATGGGCTGTTTTTGACGGATGTGCAGTACTAATTTTATATATACACGAAGAGATGAAAGAGATTACCGAGCTGGAGCCTAAGGCTTTGTGGAGGCAGTTTGCCAAGATTTGTTCGATTCCCCACCCTTCGAAACACGAGGAGAAGTTGGGGGCTTATATCGTTGAGTTTGCCGAGTCGCACGGGTTGTCGTTTCGGCGAGACGAGGCCGGGAATATCGTGATCCGTAAACCGGCGACGGCGGGGTACGAAGGGCATCCGACGGTTATCCTACAGGCCCATATGGATATGGTGCCGCAGGCGAACAGCGATCTGAAGTTCGATTTCGAGACCGATCCGATTCGGCCGTATATCGACGGCGAGTGGGTTACGGCCGACGGGACGACGCTCGGGGCGGACGACGGGATGGGGGTGGCGGCGATGCTGGCGATTCTGGAGGCGGAGGATGTGCCGCATCCGGCCTTGGAATGTCTCTTCACGGTCGACGAGGAGACGGGATTGACGGGGGCCAATCAGCTGGGCGACGGGATGCTCACGGGGGATATACTCATCAACCTCGACTCGGAGGACGAGGGGGAACTCTATGTGGGATGTGCCGGGGCGGTCAACGTTACGGCCTATTTCGAGTACAACGAAGAGGCTGTGCCGGAGGATGCTGTGGGGTACGAGGTGGCTCTGGCGGGCTTGAAGGGGGGGCATTCTGGATTGGAGATCATCTTGCAGCGTGGGAATGCGAACAAACTGTTGACGCGGTTTTTACGCGAGAATCCGTATGCGCGGATCTCGACGATCGATGCGGGTGGGTTGCGGAACGCTATTCCGCGCGAGGCGAAGGCTGTTGTGGCGGTTCCGGCGGAACGGACGGCGGATTTCGAAAAGGCGGCTCTTGCGTTCGAACAGACGCTCCGACACGAGTTGGCGCAGGTGGAGGACGGGATTCGGTTCGGCGTGAAACGCACTGACAAACCGACGATTGTGGCGGAGACGGATTTTCAGCGGCGTTTCGTCGCGGCGTTGACGGCGATGCCGAACGGCATCATGCGCATGAGCGACACGGTGCCGGGGTTGGTCGAAACGTCGACCAACATGTCGAGGGTCGAGATGGCGAACGGTCGGGCGCAACTGCTTTTCATGGTGCGTTGCATGGTCAATTACGGGAAACCGCAGGTGGTTGCGATGATCGATTCGGTGGTCTCGCTGGCGGGCGGACGGATCGAGGCGCAGGGAGACTACAACGGTTGGGCGCCGGACCCGAATTCTCGGATCCTGCACGTGATGAAGCAGGGGTACGAAAAACGGTTCGGTAAAATGCCGGAGGTCAAGGCGATTCATGCGGGGTTGGAGTGCGGGATCATCGGGGCGAAATATCCGAAACTGGATATGATCTCGATCGGGCCGACGATGCGTTTCCCGCACTCGCCGGACGAGAAGGTCGAGATCGCTTCGGTGGTGAAGTTCTACGACTTCCTGTTGGATACGCTGAAGAGTCTGTAGCTCTGCGGAGGGTTACAGGCGGGGTGATTATACAGTGAGGCTGCACGTTTGTTTTCGTGCAGCCTCTTTTTCGTATCTCTCAGTTTTAATCGGGGCTTTTTGCGTCCGGTTTCTTCGTAGGGCTTGGTTCTCTGTTGGGTTTGGTTTTCTCGTCCGGCGGGTTTTGTTTGTTTTTATTAAAGCGCTCTTGATACCGGCCGCCCGTTGCCCGCCGCGTTTTTTGTTGGGGCTTTTGCGGGTTTTCTGTAGCCGTTATAGCGAAGCGCCGCCTGTTTTGTTGGTTTTTTGCTTCCGGATGGCCCAAGCAATGCGAAGCATTGCAAGCCCACCGCGGGCACGCGGCCCCGCGCGGGAGCGCAGTCGAACACGGTCCCGTCGCC
>JAIDFC010000235.1 GCA_029054535.1 Rikenella sp.
CAGCTGTACCCGTAGACGCCGACGTTATATAACGTACCGTAGTACGCGTGGCGGTAGCCCGGAGCCGGGCTGGCGCGTCTGCGGCGCAGTTGGCTTAATCGCTCCAACTCGGGTCAGATCTGTTGCCGAATCGGGGAACCGCGACTCTACGAGTCGCGCGAACCGCCGCCATCCCGCGCGGCGGGGCGCAACTC
Organism: Rikenella sp.; assembly: GCA_029054535.1. Taxonomy (GTDB): domain Bacteria; phylum Bacteroidota; class Bacteroidia; order Bacteroidales; family Rikenellaceae; genus Rikenella. Next base: position 195 of record JAIDFC010000235.1, read on the forward strand.
GTCGGAGCTCGTTGCTTCCGCCATTGTCGGCGTTCCGCTTTCGAGCCGGTAGGCTGTTGTTAGGGTAGACACGAGTAGGCTCGAGTGCCGAGCGACCTCTCCCTATTCCTGGAGGCAACGCAACGGAACTCCGTACGCACGATTGTCGTTGCTGTTCGGGGTGATCCCGCCCGTGTTGAAGTATAAGTGGTAGGCGTTGGTACCCGTCGTAACGGAAGACGCCCAGCAGAACCCGTAGCGGCCGACACAGTACAACACACCGGTGCTGCTGGTACGGTAGCCCGGAGCCGGGTAAACGCAAGTAAGAATAGTCCGGATTTTACCGAATCACCCGCCGTTCGCGGGCGAAAGTCTTCAGAAGCTCGTCCGCAGCACGCCACTCCGGCAGAAAAGAGGCTACAAGGCGGTAAAAAGCCTGCGAGTGGTTGCTCACCACGAAATGACACAACTCGTGCAGCACGATGTACTCGATACAGGTCGACGGCGTTTTGACCAGGTGTAAATTCAGCGTAATCAGCCCTTTCGTATAATAACATCGTCCCCAGGCCCGTCGCATGGCGAAAATCTTGAGCCGAGGCCTCGGCAACGCATGTCCCGCCGCCGCAAAGAGCGGTAACCAGCGGTCGACGGCAGCTTGAAACGTTTTTCGGGCCTGTCGGCGATACCACTCCTGCATGAACCGATCGAAATTTTCGCGGGTGGACGGACTGAGCGATACGACGAACGTCTGTTCCCGGACCGTGAGCCGGTTCCGTTCGGCCTCCGGCCGCAAAACCACCGAATACTCCTCGCCCCGAAGCAGAAACTTCCGCCGTACCGAACGGATCGGCGTCGCGTTCGCCGGTGCGTGCGACCCGCTCCTCCTCGGCGATCGGCCGCGGAACAACCGTATTTTAAAGATTCCCATCGATATAGTCGATCATTCGGCCCGTCTCCGTCGGCGCGAACCAGCGGATCGCCGGGTCGCGCCGCAGCCACGTCAATTGCCGCTTGGCATACCTCCGCGTGTTGCGCTTGATCCGTTCGATCGCTTCGGCCAAAGAACACACCCCGTTGAAGTGGTCGAACAGCTCCCGGTAACCGACGGTTTGCAGGGCGGACAAATGTCGATCGGGATACAAAGCCTGAGCCTCGGCCAAAAGCCCGGTTTCGATCATGACATCCACCCGCCGGTCGATGCGTTCGTACAGCTCCTCGCGCGGCAGGTCGATACCTATTTTAATAACGGTAAAATTCCGCTGCTTCGCCGCTCCGCTCCGCAACTCCGAATAAGGTCGTCCGCTGAGCCGGCAAACCTCCACCGCCCGAACGACCCGTTGCGGATTCTGCCGATCCACCGCGGCATAGTACTCCGGATCGAGCCGTTCCAGTTCCGCCAATAATTCCGGTAAAGGCATCGAAGAAAGCTCCGCCCGAAGAGCCGGTTCCGATTCCGGCAGGTCGTCGAACCCCTCCAACAGGGCGTTCACATACAGCCCCGATCCGCCCACCAGCAACACGTTCGGCGTAGCCGGAAAAAGTTCGTCGTCGAGCAACGCCAGCACCTCCCGTTCGTAATCCCCCGCCGTAAACGGTTCGTGAATGCTTTTGTTCTGAATGAAATAGTGCGGCACCCCCTCCCGTTCCGCCACCGTGGGTACGGCGGTGCCGACGGCCATCTCGCGGTAGACTTGTCGCGAGTCGGCCGAGACGACCGGCGCGCCGTAATGCCGAGCCAGCACGATCCCCGCGGCCGTCTTCCCCACGCCGGTCGGTCCCTGGACGACGATCAATCGCCTTTTATCGGTGGCGTTAGTATTCGTCGTCATACGTATCGTCCCCCTCGAACGCTCCGAACTCGTCCATCGCTTCGTCGAACATCGAACGCTCGTCTGCCTTTTCGGGTCCGGCAGCGTACTGTGGCGGAGGATCGCCTGCCGAGGCGGTCATGCGAGGATACTCGACTCCCTCTTCGGCAAACTTCGCTTCGAGCAGCTCGATGAAAAAACGTCGCTCGTTGAAGAGGTCGAAAACGTAGAGCAACCGCCCGAATCGCTCATGAATGAGCTGTCCGAGCGAAACTTGTTCCATCGCCACCGGTGCCTGCTCGTCGTCCGCCGCCTCGAACCCCATGTCCACGGCCGTAAATTCACGTCCCTTGGCCCACGCGGCGTCCGACAGAAAGATCGAAGCCATCCCCTCCGGCTCGTATCCCACCGATTCGCGCACATAGGCGTG
>JAIDFC010000236.1 GCA_029054535.1 Rikenella sp.
CCCACAACCCTAAGGATTGCGGCAGCGTAAGGCGTAGCGTAGCTAGTTAAAAGTTTTTGGTGCCGCTTTTTACAAAACGCGGCAGTTCCGTACAGTAGCCAAACACAGATTGCAAAAAATAGAACGTTATTAATTACAGGATAAAGATGAAGATTTCGTACAACTGGTTGAAAGATTATATTCGGACCTCGATGAGTGCCGAAGAGGCCTCCGCCGTGTTGACCGCTGCCGGGTTGGAAGTCGAGGGGAGCGAGAAAGTCGAGAGTATTCGTGGCGGGTTGTCCGGTTTGGTGGTGGCCGAGGTGTTGAGCTGTGTGGACCATCCCGATTCGGACCATCTGCATATCACCACCGTGTCGACGGGAGCGGGGGTTGAACCGTTGCAGGTGGTTTGCGGCGCTCCGAATGTGGTAGTAGGGCAGAAGGTGGTTTTGGCGCAGGTCGGGACGACTCTGTATCCGACCGGCGAAGAGGAGGGATTCAAGATCAAGAAGTCCAAGATTCGGGGGGTGGAGTCGTTCGGGATGCTGTGTGCCGAGGACGAGATCGGTGTGGGGACGGGGCATGACGGGATTATCGTGCTCGATCCGTCGATACCGGCGGGGACGCCTGCGGCGGAGGTGTATCGGTTGGAAGACGACTATGTTTTCGAGGTCGGGTTGACCCCGAATCGGATCGACGCCGCGTCGCATTACGGGGTGGCGCGGGATTTGGCCGCCTATCTGACCGCGCACGGCGAAGGGGGAACGGTGGTGAAGGCGACGTTGGCCGATGTGTCGGCTTTCGGGGTGGACGACGCGAAAGCGTTGCCGGTCTCGGTAACCGTCGAGGATCCGACCGGGGCGCCGAGGTATATGGGCGTTACGATGCAGGGAGTGAAGGTCGGGCCGAGTCCGGAGTGGTTGCAACAGCGGCTGCGGGCGATCGGTATGAACCCGAAGAATAATGTGGTGGACGTTACGAATTTCGTGATGCACGAGTGCGGGCAGCCGTTGCACGCGTTCGATGTCGCGAAGATCGAGGGAAAATCCATCGTCGTGCGGCGGGCGCGGGAGGGGGAACCGTTTACGACGCTCGACGGCGTGGAACGCAAGTTGTCGGCCGAGGACCTGATGATCTGCGACGGGCGGCGGCCGATGTGTTTGGCCGGGGTATTCGGCGGGATGGAGAGCGGCGTGCAGGACTCGACGACCGATATTTTTATCGAATCGGCTTATTTCGAACCGGTTACGGTGCGTAAGAGCGCGCGGCGACATGGGCTGAATACCGATGCCTCGTTCCGTTACGAGCGGGGGGCCGATCCGGATATGGCGCCGTACGCTTTGCGGCGCGCGGCGTTGCTCATTCGGGAGTTGGCAGGCGGACGGATCGCTTCGGAGGTGGTGGACTGCTATCCGGAGCCGATCGGACCGTTCGAGTTTCAGATTAATTTGGGGAGGATCAATCGCCTGATCGGGGCGGACATTCCGACGGCGGTCGCTAAGGCGATACTTATTGGATTGGAAATCAATATACTTAACGAATCTGTTTCGGAGGAAGGGGATACGGTGCTGGATATCGCCGTACCGGCTTACCGGGTCGATGTGCAGCGCGAGGCGGATGTGGCCGAGGAGATTCTGCGGATCTACGGCTTCAACAATGTCCCCAATCCGCACTACATCAAGAATGTCATCACGTACGGAAACCAACGCACGGCCGATCGGGTGATCGAGGCGGCGTCGGATTTGCTGGTGGGGCAGGGTTGCGTCGAAATTATGAGCAATTCGCTGACCCGGGCGGCTTACTACGAGGGGCTGGGGGCGTATTCGGCGGATCGGTGCGTGCGGATTCTCAACCCGCTCAGCAACGAACTCAACGTGATGCGGCAGACGCTGTTGTTCAATGCGTTGGAGGCGGTCGCACTGAACGTCAATCGGCGGAACGGAGACCTGAGGCTGTTCGAGTTCGGGAACTGCTACTTCTTCGACCCAGAGGCGGCGTCGGCAGCGGAGGCGAAAGGAACGCTCGAACCTTACCGCGAGGAGCGCAGGTTGGCGATCACGGTCTCGGGGCTGGAGCGGCAGCCGAACTGGAATCGACCGAAACCGCAGATGTCGGATTTCTTTACGGTCAAGTACCTGACCGAACAACTGTTGCAGCGGTTGGGGGTCAATATCTACGAGGGGACTTACCAGACGCTCGAGTCGGACCTCTACAGCGAAGCGATCGTTTATACGATTCGGGGAAAACGACTCTTCGAGATGGGGATCGTGTCCAATAAGTTGACTCGTACGATGTTCGACCTCAAACAACCGGTCTATTACATGGAGATGAATGTCGCTCAGTTGCAGCGGATCGTCGAAACGGTGCGGGTGCAGGCGGCGGAGCTGTCGAAGTATCCGGAGGTGAAGCGGGACTTGGCGCTCCTGGTGGACAAGGCGGTTACTTTCGCGCAGCTGCGCGAGGCGGCGGTCAAGGCCGAAAAAAAATTGCTCAAATCGGTGGGATTGTTCGATGTCTACGAGGGAGACAAGTTGCCGGAGGGAAAGAAATCCTATGCGCTGAGCTTCGTGATCGAGGATACGACCAAAACGCTCACCGATACGGAGATCGAACGAATTATGGGGAATATCTCGGCAGCGTTGACTCGAGCCACGGGGGCGCAGGTGAGGGCTTAGGCTATTCCTACGAGTATTCGGACTCTTTGGGGTCTGTGTATTGTGGCTGGGGTTCGGAGGAGAACCTCGGCCTTTTTGTTTGTTTTGTCAGGGGTTTTTAGCGCAGGTTTACGATGCGCAGCATCTTTTGTTCGGGTTTTGCGGGTTTTCTGTGGCCGTTATAGCGATGTGGAGCATCTTTTGTCGAGTTTTGGTTGCCGGAAGGCGTAGTATCGCCCGCCCAGCGGGTTTTGTTGGGTTTTTGCGAAGTGCTCTTGACTCCGGCAGCCAGTTGCCCACCGCGGGCACGCGGGGCCGCGCGGCCTGAGCGCGTCTGACACGGTTTCTCTAAGATAAAGACCCCGCGCGCGACTGCTGGAATAGGAAATCGTTCAAAAGCGTGCATCGCTTTTGAACAGGATTTCCGCCAGCGCGCGGGCAAAGCATGTAGGGTAGAGACTGCCCGGTTCGCGTGCCGAGCGGCACCGCGCCACGCCTAAGTAGCGAAATACGCCGTTTCAATGGGAATTGAAACGGATGGATTTCGCAGGCGCGCGGACAAATCCGGTTTTGGCTGATTCGGGTCGAAGCCAGCGGAGGCGCACATGAGCGCAGCGAGTGTTGCAGTCCTCCGCCCGGGGTGGCTTCGGCCTGTCAAGGTGAGATCGCGGAGAAATTTCGCTGACGCAAGAACAAAACCGAGATGAAATTCCTGCGGGCGACGCGCAAAGAATGTTTTTGAAACAGCCGTCGGGTCGGACGCCCGGGAGTGGCCGCACCCATCGCGTGAGCGATGGAGAAAGTTG
>JAIDFC010000237.1 GCA_029054535.1 Rikenella sp.
TTCCGCTGGCGGCGCCCCTTTTACCTGGACTCGACAACCGCGCCTGCAAGGCGCGCGGGCCGAACGCCTCCCACTCGGGAGGCCCGCAATAATGCCGCTTACGCGTCAAAGATTGCGGCCATTCCCGGGCGTCCGGTCCGAAAGCAACTTTGAAACATTCTCTGCGCGTCGTCCGCGGGAATTTCTTCTCGATTAGGCTCTTGCATTAGCGCAATTTCTCCGCGATCTCCCTATGTCGACCCGCAGCCCGCCGGTGCCGCTCGGTACTCGAAAACTGGAATTTACTCTGCAAGCCTCCGCTGGCTTCGGCCGAGAAACAGTCTGTCTCCGTGCGCCGAGCGATTCATTCTGAGCCGCCATGAACCGCACCCTACGGGTGCGCGATCCGGCGCCACCCCCGGCGACGGACGCAACTTCTCGCTACGCTCATGTGCGTCTCCGCTGGCTCCGGCCCGGAGGTAGTTGCAAAACAGTCTTTGTTCGTCGCCCGCGGGAATTTCATCTCGATTTTGCTCTCGCAAAACGAGCGAAATACCCTTCTTAGGCGGGCGGGCGACGGTGCCGCTCGGCACTCGAAAACTGGAGCTTGCTTGGCAACATGCAAGAACTGCGCTCCCGCGCGGGGCCGCGTGCCCGCGGTGGGCTTGCGATACTGCGTATCGCTATACCATTCAAAAAACAGTCTCTGTCCGCGCGCTGGCGGAAATCTTGTTCAAAAGCGTGAATCGCTTTTGAACGATTTCCTACTCCAGCTGTCGCGCGCGGATCATTTAACCGAGAAACCGTGTCTGACTGCCCTGCGCGGGCGGCGTCCGGGTGGCCCCGGCGGGACGAGCGATACTACGTATCGCTTGACCGTTCTAAAACCAATCTTTGCCCGCGCGCTGCGAAATCGTTTCCGATCGACAAGGTCGGGAATAGAGCGAGTGTAAAAAATCCCTTTCGCCGCCCATAAACAAAGAAACGGTGAAAAGGATTTTTTAGGTAAGGTTGGTAGAAAGAGAATCCGCCCACGCGAACAAGCAGCCCGCTCCCGAACAAGAGTCCGACCGGCAAAAGCGCGTTCCGGAAAAAAGACTCGCCCGACTCTGCCAGAAATTCCGACCGGACAAGCCCCTGTCGTAAAACGTTACTGCGCTTTCCGAGCCGTCGTACTCCGCGCCGAAGGCGCTTTCGAACGGCTCTCTGCTTTCGGCGCCCGTTTGGTCGTCGCCGCAGAAGCCGTCTTTTTACCGCCCGCAGTCGTCGACGTTTTCTTAGCCGCCGCTGCGGAGGCCGTTTCGCCCGAAGCCGCCGCAGAATCCGTCGCTCCCTCCTCTTCCGCCGCCCGGAACGAAGTCATGCCCGCCGCCACCAGCGCATTGTACCACTGGGCGATTTTCTTGATATCCGAGTTGTGGACCCGCTCCGTGTCGTAGTCCGGCAGCACCGAACTCAGGAAGGTCCGAAGCTCTTCCGGGGTCGCTTTCGAGGTCAGAGCCACCGTTTTTCCTCCCTCGCGGTCGTAAATCGCCTGGAACACCTCGCCCAAAGCCACTTCCGCGCTCTGCGTGAAGATCGCGATGTCTCCCAGCGCACTCACTTTGGTTGTCCCGCCGACCATCGTCCGACGGCCGTCGGACAGCGATTCGACGATGATTCCCCCCTTGCCCTGAGCCACGTATTTGAACAGACCCGGGGTCCCCGAAATGGCCAGAATCTCTTTTAATTCCATAAAATACTCTGCTTAAAAAACGGTTAAAAATTGATTTTCCTGCGATTCGGTCGCAAATGTAGGCAAAAAATCCGAAACCCGGCCGCTCTCTCCGCTCAACGCCTCGCCCCGCCGTCGGCCGCTCCGCACAAACGCGCGTGCAGCTCGACCGCCTGCGGAATCAGGAGCCTCCGGTCGTCCGCCACGACCACACTGTCGGCATACCTCAACCGCTCTTCGTCGGCCATCTGTGCCCGCACCCGGGCCATCGCCTCTCCCGGCGAACAGCCGTCGCGCCGTACGATCCGTTCGATCCGCACCGGCAACGGAGCCGTTACGACTACGATCCGGTCCATCGTCCGCCAACCGCCCGATTCGATCAATACGGCCGCCTCCTCCACCGCATAGGCCGGCCTACCGAAAAGCTCGCCCTCGAGTTGCCCGACCCACGTCCCGAAATCCCGCTCCACCGCCGGATGTACCAACTCGTTCAGTGCCGCTAACCGTGCCGAATCGCCGAACACCGCTCGAGCGATATAGGTCCGGTTCAAACCGCCGTCCTCCGTATACGCCTCCGCCCCGAACAGGTCGACGATCCCCTGCCGTAAAGCGGCATCCGAGGTCATCAATGCCTTGGCCCGGTCGTCCGCCACGTAGACCGCGGCTCCCATCATCCTCAGTAGCCGCGCCACGGTACTCTTTCCGCTGCCGATCCCGCCGGTCAGCCCGACACGCAATAGCCTCCGTCGCACCGTCATCGCCGGGTGAAGAAAGGTTCGACGAACTGCGGTTCGACCCGTACGACCTGCGTCCCCGCCGGCAGCGAGTCGATCCGCACGGCGCACTTCCCGCTCTGTTCTTTCCGCACCGAGGTGTAATCCACATAGGCGTGCAACCGTTCTTCGCGAATCCGCTCGTAATCGCGCAACGGCACGTTCACCACCACCCGCACCCGCGAAGGTACGATCGTAGCCATCATCCCCGACGGAATATTCTCGACCCGTACCGGCAGCTCCAGCGTATGTTGCGTGAACGGAACCACCTCGGCCCGATAGGCGGCCTGCTTGGTGGACAACAAGATTCCGTCGGGCTGTTCCAGGTCGATGCGCCCTGAGACGGTCGTCTTCACCTCTGCGTAATGTCGCGGGCGGGTAAAAACGGCTTCCATCGTGTCTAACACGGCCCGCGGGCCCCGCACATCCACGGAGTCCGGATCCAGCCTCACGCCTCCGACCGACATGTATTGTCGGGCTGTTTCGACCTCGATCCGGCTCCGGAGAGCCATCCGGCGCAGTTCGACCGGCGAAACGTTGATCGTGAACGCCGTATCCAGGATCTCGTGAATCCGCAGGTCTTTGACGCTTCCGGCCAGCGCGCCGGTCAACGAGTTCTTGTCCACCCGGAACGTCTGTTTCGAACCCCGAACCGGGATCAAGGTCAGTTGCGACATCGGAATCGTGATCCGTTCGCCCATCCGCATCTTATAGGCCATCAGTTTACTGCCTACTCCCTCGGCGCGACAGGTTACGTCGCCTAACGGATCTTCGATCCAGAGGCGGGACGAAAAGTCGTTCTGTACTTCGACCGGAAGAACGACTTCGGTCGTATATCGGTCGCCGAGTTTGTCGCCGTACCACAGCAGGGCGGCGATCAGCAGGAAAACCCAAAACGAGGGCTTGATATAATGACTGATTTTTCGGTATCTCATCGCGAAACCAAAGGTACGATTTTTTTGAATCTCTCGTTCATGGACTTTCCTGGACGGAACGATTCTTTCTTGGTTTGCAGAAAGAATAGACGAAACCGTTTCGTGTTTTTTCTTCGGGCGCGTTTAGGTATATCTTAGTCTTTTCGGTCGCACGTCTTGTCATCTCTTCTCTCTCGGCTCCGGGCGACCGCGATTGCAGTACCGGTCCGTTGTGGCGCGTCGGTCGCTACGGGTACGGCTGGTCGTCAACGACTACGGATATCGGAGCCTGCAACTTTGGTTTCTATCCTGATAGGGTCCGCCTGCAAGCTAACAGTGGCCGTGCATACGGTTATCAGTCGCGTTGCCTCCAGGAATAGGGAGGGATACCGCTCGGCACTCGAACTGCGACCCATGAGGAGCTTTACTAGCTTGCCGGTTGAGAAAGTTCGTTCTCGGTGCGCCTCTCGTGTCGCTAACGCATCGCCATGAACACAGCCTTTTGTCCGTTCAGAATCAATCCTGCTCAACGCCGGTCCCGCAACCCGGGGAGCTTCTATTTCGACGTAGTCGAACCGAGCGATTGGACGACGCCGGAAAACGACGCTTTATGGATAGGTGAACGGAAAACGCTCTTCGATCCCTGCCCCAGCGGCTGGCAGGTACCCAAAGGCGGAGACCCGGCGGATAAACCGTATCCGAGTCCCTGGAAAGCGTTTTCGGTGAATAACGGCGATTGGGAATCTTCGGGTGGACGGACGTTCCGATCGGTCGTTTACGGTGCGGCAGGTACGACGTGGTATCCCGCGGCCGGGTACAGAAGGTGGAATCCGGGAGGATTGATTCTGGTGGGGACGGAGCTGGGGTGTTTTGCTGCTTCCAAAGCGGACGGATTGGTACACTACTTATATTCGGTAGCTAACACTGTTAATCCGAGTGGTTTCAGCGGCGGATGGCCCCATCCGGCGATCGGTTTTCCGGTCCGTTGCGTCCGGGAGTAATCGCGGGGTTCCGGGGGAGCTTCCCGATGACCGGAAAAAAAGTGAGGAGGCGGTTCGAACAGGCCAGCGGTTGAGGCAGATTCCTCGTAATGTAAATCGCGGCTCTTTGAATCGACCGACTCTACGAGTCGCGGTTTCCTTGATGATGAACGTAACCCCTTGTCTGCCCGAAATAAACCGCGACTACGGAGTACGCGGGTCGTTGCAAATGCTTGCGCGATCTCGCCATGATAGCCCGAAGCCATCCCGAGCGACGGGCAGCAAGCGTCCCGCGCCGGCTTCGGGCTTATTGGCCATTTTTCTGAAACAAACCGCGACCTTCGATCGTTCGGGCCGTCCCATTAGGCCGAGAGCCCCCACAGTAAAAGCCCTTACGAGCCCGTCGGCAGAGAAACGCTGAATCGCATCTAACGAGGTCGATGCAATCGCTTGAAAAACTCCCACAATACCACCCCGCCGCTTACCGCTACGTTCAGCGAGTGTTTCGTGCCGACCTGCGGAATCTCGATCGCTCCGTCGCACAAGTCGACCACCTCCTGCTGAACTCCTTCGACTTCGTTGCCGAACACCAGAGCGAATCTTGCAGCCTTCTCGCCGAATGGAGACAGGTCGAGGCACTCGAGCGAAACCGCTCCTCGGACTTGCTCCACGGCCAGAACGGTGTATCCCTCGTTGCGGAGCCGCTCGACGGCTTTCGTACTCTCTGTTTCGTACTCCCACGAAACGGTCAGTTCGGCTCCCAGGGCGCTTTTGTGGATGTCCCGCGACGGAGGAGTCGCCGTGATGCCGCACAACACCAGCCGCTCGATCCCGAAGGCATCGCCTGTCCGAAAAAAAGCACCCGTATTGTTGGCACTCCGCACGTTGTCTAACACTACGGTCAACGGTAGTCTCCGTTGTGTTGCGAACGCTTCGGGGGTCGGACGACCCAGCTCTTCGTTCGTGATTTTTCGCATGTTCGACATGGTCGGTTCTATGAGGTTCCTAATTTATGTATCGAGTCAGAGCAATCTGAACTCATGTTTTTGCTTGGTTTTATCCGCCGAAAGGGAACGGCTGACCCGCGCGCTCTGCGAGCGTAGTTCGACTGAAGTGCTGTATTTTCTCTCCCGAATGGCTCAGTTCGGGTACCGTTCGTTCACCTCTTCCTATTCCTGGAGTCAATGGTGCCGCTGGGCACACCAACCTGGCCTGCCGG
>JAIDFC010000238.1 GCA_029054535.1 Rikenella sp.
CAATTAAGTTTGAGAGAACCTATGCGCCCTCATTAAAAGCCCTACCCATCCAATAGGCCAGAGCATTAGATTGCGGAGCGTAAGGCGTAGCGTAGCTGTTGGAAGTTTCTTTGGTTCTTTCTTTTCAAAGAAAGAAAGGTTCGGTCCTGTAGCCAAACACAGGATACAAAAAAATGAACAGATAAAAATACAAAAAAGATGGAACAGATTAGAGAATTGAAGCCGGAGATCGTTTGGGGAATTTTTGAGGCGATTACACGAGTGCCTCGGCCGTCGAAGAAAGAGGGTAAGATACAGGCATTTATCGAAGAATTTGCTGTTCGGCATGAGTTGGAGTGTCGTCGGGATGCGAAGGGTAATTTGGTAGTAGTTCGTCCGGCCTCGCCGGGTCGCGAGGGTGAGCCAGCGTTGATTTTACAGAGCCATATGGATATGGTTTGCGAGAAAGATGCCGATATTCGGATCGATTTCGAGCAGGATCCGATCGAGGCCTATGTCGACGGTGAGTGGGTGAGAGCTCGGGGGACGACCTTGGGGGCCGATTGCGGAATCGGGATGGCGTTTCAGATGGCCGTTCTGATTGACAAGGAGTTACAGGTTCCGCAGATCGAGGCTTTGTTTACGGTCGACGAGGAGCAGGGGTTGACCGGTGCGATGAATCTCGGTGAGGGGATGTTGACCGGTTCTCGAATGATCAACCTCGATTCGGAGGACGAGGGCGAGATTTTTATCGGTTGCGCCGGCGGGATCGATACGATCGCCACGATGCGGTATGTACTCGAGGAGAATGTGCAACCGGGTGATTTTCAGTATTTCTCTGTTTGCGTTTCGGGCCTGCACGGGGGGCATTCGGGGGATGACATCGAGAAGGGATTTGCCAATTCCAATAAGTTGTTGAATCGGGTGTTGTGGAACCTTTCTCGTGTGTGCGGTCTTCGTTTGGCCCGTTTCGACGGGGGAAACTTGCGGAATGCGATTCCGCGTGAGGCTGAGGCTGTGGTGGCGATTCCTTCGGCCGAAGTGGAGCAGGCCGAAGAGTTGTTTCGGGAGCTGGCGGATGCGATTGCGGCGGAGTTCAGTCTGACGGAGCCGGGGTTGAAAATCGTGTTCGAACCGGTTTCGGAGGTGCCGGAGCGGTTCTTGCCGGTCGATACTCAGCGACGATTGCTCGATCTGTTATATGCTGTTCCTCATGGGGTTATGGCGATGAGTCGGGCGATTCCGGGGCTGGTCGAGACGTCGACTAACTTGGCTTCGGTGAAGATGCCGGACGAGGGGGCGATCGTGATTACCACTTCGCAGCGCAGCTCGGTGGAGAGCGCCAAACGCGATATTGCGGATCGGGTGGGGGCTGTTTTTGCGTTGGCCGGGGCCGAGGTCTACCACACGGACGGTTATCCGGGTTGGAAACCGAATCCCGACTCGCCGCTCGTGCGGCAGGCGGCTGCGATCTACCGCGAGATGTTCGGTAACGATCCGAAGATCAAGGCGATCCATGCGGGGTTGGAGTGCGGTCTGTTTTTGACCCGATATCCGAAGCTCGATATTATCTCGACGGGTCCGACGCTGCGCGGGGTGCATTCGCCGGCCGAGCGGGTCGAGATCGCCAGCGTTGCCAAGGTTTGGGATTACCTGAAGAGGCTGGTCGAACAGTGTTGACGTTTTTTCGGGGTCGGGAGGGGTGTGCCGAAAGACGAATTTCTTGTTTTGCAAATAAAAACAAAAAAGGGAGGCTTCCCCGGGGAGCTTGAAGTCGAACGGTTCGCATACGTTGAGTGCGAAACGATTAAATTCCCGAAATATTTTCATAACTTTTCTCCCTCTCCGAAAATACGACGTATCGCGGTAAAATACCGGTCGCTGAAAACGAAATTCGTGCGAAAAAGGTTTTTTATATCGGGATACTATTCCTATATTTGCCCGTAGTTAGGAGTGGAACCTAATGGGAACTCAAGTAAAAACAATATTAACCCTTTTCAACTTAAATGTTTTTATATGAAGAAAATTAGACTGTTAACATTGTTGGTCCTCGGCTTGCTCGTAGGCGGTACCGCCTATGCGCAGAGCCGGGTGAGCGGCGTGGTGAAGTCTGCTGAAGACGGACAACCACTCGCCGGTGTAGTCGTACAGGTCAAAGGTACGAATATCGCAGCCTTGACTCAGGGCGACGGTTCTTACACCATCAACAACGCATCGGTAGCGAACGGTACGCTGGTGTTCAGCTATGCGGGGATGCGCAAACTGGAAATGCCGGTGGCCGGGAAATCGACCATTAATGTAACGATGCAGCCCGATGCTTTACAGGCAGAGGCCGTTACCGTTACCGCACTCGGTACTCGGAAACAAAATCGGGCATTGGGGTATGCTACGTCGACTGTCAAAGGGGATGAGCTGGCGCGGACCAATACCCTCAGCCCGGCCAATGCACTGCAAGGGAAAGTTGCCGGGGTGCAGATCTCTACCGGGGGGTCCGGGGGGATCACGACCGCTCCAAGGGTAACGATCCGCGGTAACAAATCGCTGGACAAGAACAACTCGCCGATCTATGTCATCGACGGGATTATCATGGAGTACGAACAGTCGAGCATCTCGGACGCCAACTCGTTGTCCAACAGCGACGCTACGAAGTACGGGAACCAGTTGAAGAACTTGAACCCGGACGACTATGAAAGCATCACGGTGCTGAAAGGGGCTGCTGCGACTTCGCTCTACGGGGCACGGGGGGCCAACGGTGCCATCGTGATCACCACCAAAGGCGGTAAGGCTCGCAAAGGGATCGGTGTCGAAGTGAACTATACCCACGAATGGGGGAATGTTTACGAGAACGTATACCCGCTTCAGAACCTGTATGGGGCCGGTCATCCGCTCTATGAAACGGAAACCGACTATCAGGATCTTGAAGGCTATTTGTCATATTCTTTTGGTCCTTCTTTCGCTTCGATGAAAGGCCAAAAAGTACGTCAGTACTATAAATATTACGCTCCGGAAGGGATCGACAACCCGGAAGAAGCTTTTCAGGCTTATCCGGACAACTGGAAGTACATGTACCAGAACAGCAACTACGACAACGTGAGCGTAGCGCTGACCGGGGGGTCGGAAAAAGCGACTTTCCGTCTCTCTTACGGGTATATGAACGGCGACGGTAACATGAAGAACAACAACTTCAACCGCCACTCGCTCAACTTTACGGCAAACGGTAAGATCAACGACATCTTCTCGACCAACCTGACGATCCAGTACTCGAACTCGAATACGGAAAACGCTCGTTCGGTCAATAGCAACTGGGCTACGACCGGTATCGGGCCGTTCTGGGGTTTCAACCGGAATACGGACGTGCAATGGTATGTCGATCATTACATCAACCCGATAACCTATGAAACTTATGGCCAGAAGAGCGGCGGTTTGGCTTCTTATGTGAACGGTTGGGTGTCGGATCAGTGGCAAAACAACTTCGTTCGTAACGAACAGACCTTGATCGGTCAGTTGGGTTTGAGCGCTCAGTTCACCGACTGGTTGGATGCTAACGTATCGGTCAGCTACAACAGATGGGATGTCTTCTCGGAAACGAAAAATTCCGGTTATATCGGTCAGGGACAGTATGCTGTCAGTGGGAACCACAGCGGTTCGTATGACGGGATCGCTCAGTTGCACAGTAACAATCGCTTCCTGGATGATAACTTGGAACTGGACATCCGTGTGTTAGGGGAAGTTTACGGGAATACCCGTTACACTTCATACTCGAAAAGCACGAACGGCGGTCTGATTACGCCGGGGCTCTTCTCGTTCTCGAATACGAAAAATGCCTTGACCATTAATGAAGCGACGATCGGTTATACGCCGCGGAACTCGATGACGGTCGGTGTGGCCGGTGTGGTTAACCTTTCGTGGAAAGATCAAGTTTATTTGGAAGTTACCGGGCGTAATGACTGGTTGAGCTCGCTGATGTATCCGAGCTGGATTCCGTACGGGGCCGACAACTTCTCTGTGTTCTACCCGTCGGTGAACGCATCGTGGGTTTTCTCCGATACGTTCAATATTGATCCTGCGATCCTCTCGTTCGGTAAATTGCGCGCATCGTGGGCACAGGTAGGTAAGGGGACCGACGCTTATGCTACGGCTAAAGGCGGTGGCGGTTATTCGGTAACCTCTATGTACGGACCGACGAACAGCAGTATGCTGCAGGCTTCGCCGAACTATTCGACCCTGCCGAACTTCGATCTGAAACCGGAGTTGCAGACCTCTATCGAATTCGGTGCCGACGTTCGCTTCCTGGACGGTCGTTTGGGCTTGGACGTTGCTTACTATAAAACGAATACCCGCAACCAGATCTTGACTTTGGCTGCTGTCAAAGAATCGGGGGTTACCCAGCAGTTGATCAACGCCGGTAACATCCAGAACCAAGGGTGGGAAATCCAATTGGACGCTACGCCGATCCGGACTCGGACCGTACAGTGGAACATCGGGGCCAACTGGAGCCGCAACCGGGGTAAAGTAAAAGAACTCGGGAACGGAGACCGTACGCTGACTCTCGCCAACGGTGGTGGTTGGAACGTTGCCGGGATTCCGGGGGTTATCGCTTATGAAGGCGGCGCGTTCGGTGCGGTCGTTGTCGGGAACGGTTATGGTACTAACACGAATTCTTACGGTCGATATGCCGTATGGAATAACGCGGACGATCCGAACGACTATCGGAACGGGAAACAGATGTACTACATCAACGGCTCGATAGATGGACATAAGTTCGGTGAAGCAAATACTGACCTCTCTAACAAATACGCTGCTGACGCTTATACGAACTTGCAGTACATCCCGCTTGCAACAAGCGCTATCTCTGGTTACTTCGGTTCCGAAGCTTCGTATTGGGGCGGAAAAGAACACTTGGCCGAAATTCTGGGTAATGTAGAACCGGACTTCGTCTACGGGATCAACACCTCGGTTCAGGTGAACCTGCCGAACAACAGCGGTTCGTTGGACTTCTTCGGTCAGATCGACGGTCGCTCAGGCGGTATGATGGTCTACAGTTTGGGTTACATTGCATCCGGTACCGGGAACTTGAAGACCTCGTTGTACGGTCGTGATAAAGCGCACGACGGGGTGGCTCGTGTAAATTACAAAGGTGAACTCAGCTACAACGGTATCGTTCCGGACGTTGTCTTCAGTAATCAGGCGGGGAACAACACGAAAGTTATTTCGATGGCTACGGGCGACGAAGTCGATCTTCACGGTATGACTTTCAAAGAAGCTGTCAAGGCCGGACACATCCAGCCGGTTATGGCCGAGGTATGGCATTATCGCAATATGTATAGTGCTAAGGAAAACGTTTCTTCGCAGTCTTATATGGCACTCCGTGAATTGACCATCGGGTATAACTTCCCGGAAAAATGGATCAAACACGTCGGTTTGCAGTCGGCTCGCCTGTCGTTCTCGGCCCGCAACGTTTGCTACATCTACAACGGGACGAAATGGAAAGGGAACCCGGAATCGTTCATCTCGAACAATGCCTTGTCGCCTTACGACTTGGGGACCACTCCGTTCGTACGCAACTTCTCAGTCAATCTGAACCTGAGATTCTAATCTAACCGCAAAACAAGATTCACATATGAAAATAACAAAATATTTGATCGGCGGTTTGGCAGCTCTCGCTCTTGTCGGTTGTAAAGACAAGATGAAAGAGTTGAATACCAACCCGGAGACGATTGGGGAAACCGACCCGCGGTATATGTTCCTGAACGCCATGAATAACTTTGACGCTTCGGGCGGGATTACGGAACGGGTAACCAGCGAAGGACAGATCATGCAGTACTTCGTGTACTACACATCCTCGAACGGAGACTCGAACGGCCCGTACAGCAAAGACGGGAGTTATTCGGCTCCGAGCCAGATCGGTAACTACTACAACTGGCTCTATGACATCGGCTACAAGATGGTTCTCCTGCAGAACTATATCGACGACAACCTGAGCGAACAGGAAGCCTCTCGGTATAAAGATCTGCACGCCATCGCCGGTATCGTGAAAGTATACGAAGCGTTCCGTGTATTCCAGAACTACGGTGCTGCGGTTTACAGCGAAGCTTTCAAGGCGATCACCGAAGGGATCACCAAACCGACTTACGACATCTTTTCCAACACGATGTACGAAGCGTTGGACGACGAACTGGCCGGATATATCGCCGTTCTGGAGGCTGAAAAGAACGACTTGACGGTTGAACTGGGGATCTATGACCCGGTCTACGGTTATATCGTAAACGACGAAGTCGGTGCTCCGAGCACGCGGACCGATTATAACGAACAACGGACGTTGTGGAAAAAATTCGCCAACTCGTACCGCCTCTACATGGCTTGGATCATGAAAAACGTAGATCCGGACCGCTTCAACAAGGTATTGGCTGAAACTCAGGCTTCGGGTTGGTTTGAAACCGAAACCGATGGGGCTTACACCTACTATGACGGTTACAGCCAGAACGACGCGGTTTACAACTCGGACTACATCGCTGCTGTTAGCCTCTTCTACTCGGTATCGGACAACTTCATCTCATACCTGAAAGAGTTGAACGACCCGCGTTTGCCGCTGTTGGCTCGTGCCAATGCTTTGCATCCTGATAACACCGGTCTGCAATGGCTCACCAACTATTTCCCGGACTCGCTGACCGAACAAACGATCGGTGATAAGGTAACTTCGTGGGGTGGCTTGCTCGACTACGAAAACAACACTAACACCGCTTATCAGGGGCAATCGCCGAATCCGTACTTCTACGGGACGGATCATGCTAACCATGCGGGCGAATTCTGGGGACAACGTTCGGTTACATTCCGCATCTATCGTTCGTCGGTTACAAAAATTGCTGATGACGACTGGAAAGAAGGTCAGACTTGGAAAGTTACGAAAGTCGGAGACTCGGAAGATTTCCCGGACGAATGCGAAATATGGGGTGCAGACACCTCTTTCACCGTTGCAGTGGCTTGTCGTCCGCAAGGGCGCTACTTCTGCTCCACGGGTGGGAAGAACTTCGAAGACCCGGGGGCACAGAACAACGGAAACGGCTATGACGGGCCGACCGATAACAAAAACGATTACTACTATCGTTTCCCGCTCTACACCTATCCGGAATTCTGCTACATGATGGCTTATCTGACGTTGGATGGGGTTGGTACCGGTAAAAGTGCCGCCGACTGGTATGACAACGGGTTGAAAGCCGCCATGACTGAACTTCAAGCCGATGCAATTCGTTACGGAATTCAGGTGGCTACCACGATGACGCGGACCGGTACGACCGAAGCAGGTGCTACGGTTACGACAAATCCGAAAGTGGTTGGTATCAACGACAAAGCACCGTATAGCATCACGGACAAAATTGCAGATTACGCAACCGCACAGGCTTTGGGCAACGCTTCGGACCAGAAAGAAGCGATCGTGGGACAGATGTGGATCTACGCATACAACCAGCCGATCAAAATGTGGGACTGGTGGCGTATCACAGGCTATCCGAAAATCGTAGAAGTGAATAGTCCGGATGAACGTCCGACGGGTCTCTACTGGGTGAAACCGGCGACCAAGGCAGCGGGCGATCCGTTGTCATTCCCGCGTCGGGGTGCTCTGCCGCAACCGCAGACGATCAACAGCGATAACTACAATGCCGTTCGGGAAGAACTGAAAACGACTTATCCGGAGTACGGCGTCTATGATGCGACCACGGGACGTATCTACTGGGACGTACAGGGATTGTAATTCGGCGTACGCTTAATTGCGTTCGATTGTCGGACCGATCGGTCCAACAATCGAACGACATAAACTCTCTCCCGGTCTCTCCAAGGTGTTAGTAGTTTTCTTTGGGAGAATTTTCTTAAAACCGGGTTCCCATGGACGGCCGGGATTGCCATTAGCGCAATCCCGGTCGTCCATGGCTCTTTTTATGCGGCCTCCGGAACCTTCGGTACACAAGAGTATGGTTCACGACTCCTTGGAGGAAAAGATCGACTACGTACGGAACGGGATTTCGGGAAAATCACTACCTTTGTAAAAAATTTAAATAACGACACGGAATGTCTTACAATCTTCTGAAAGGGAAAAAAGGGCTGATCTTCGGTGCACTCAACGATAAATCGATCGCCTGGCAGGTGGCCGAACGAGCGGTCGAAGAGGGGGCCGAAGTCGTCTTGACCAATACGGCCATGGCTGCCCGCATGGGTGGTACGGCCGAACTGGCCGAAAAACTGGGGACCATTTTCGTACCGGCGGATGCCACCAGCGTAGAAGACCTCGAAAACCTGATCGACAAAACGATGGAACATTTCGGCGGGAAATTCGACTTCATTCTCCACTCGATCGGCATGTCGCCCAACGTGCGCAAGGGACGGACATACGACGATCTGGACTATGGGTTCCTGTTGAAAACGCTGGATATCTCGGCCATCTCGTTCCACAAAGTGATGCAGGTGGCGCGCAAGAAAGATGCCTTGAACGAATGGGGATCGATCGTCGCCCTCTCGTATATCGCCGCGCAACGGACTTTGTACGGATACAACGACATGGCGGATGCCAAAGCGTTGCTCGAATCGATCGCCCGGTCGTTCGGTTACATCTACGGGCGCGAAAAGAAAATACGGGTCAACACCGTATCGCAGTCGCCGACGCCGACGACGGCCGGAAGCGGCGTGATGGGGCTCGATCACCTGATGGACTTCGCACAGCGGATGTCGCCGCTGGGGAATGCGACCGCTCTGGATTGTGCCAACTACGTCATCACGCTCTTCAGCGACCTCACGAAAAAGGTTACCATGCAGAATCTCTTCCACGACGGCGGATTCTCCAGTATGGGGATGAGTCGTCGGGCCATGAAGCTCTACAGCCAGAGCCTGGAACAGGAGCTAAAGGAATACGAAGAGAAAAACATGGAATTCCTCGACGTCAAGAAACAGGCAAAATAGTCTCGAGACTTATTTCTTGTACTTATTGTTGTGCGTCGGACGCTCGTCGAAGCGAGCGGTCCGACGCATTTTTCATATAGCGGCTTCTCCTTAGCTTTTATTAGAGTCCTCTGTGCCTTTAGGACGTTGCTCTTGGCTACGGCCAGACTTTTGCCCGGCGGGTTTTGTTGGGTTTTTGCGAAGTGCCCTTGACTCCGGTAGCCCATTGCCCACCGCGGGCACGCGGGGCCGCGCGGCCTGAGCGCGTCTGACACGGTTTCTCGATGAGAAGATCCCGCGCGCGACTGCTGGAGTAGGAAATCGTTGGAACAATGAGAATTGTTCCAACAAGATTTCCGCCAGCGCGCGGGCAGAGAAAGAACAGTCGCCCGCCCGCCTAAGAAGGAATTTCAAAAGTTTCGCTTGTGGCGAAATCTTTATGAAATTCCCGCGGGCGACGCGCAAAGACTGTTTTGAAACAGCCTCCGGGCCGGACGTCCGGGAGCGGGCGCAATCTTTGACGCGTCAGCGGCAAAATTGCGGGCCTCCCGAGTGGGAGGCGTTCGGCCCGCGCACCCTTTGGGTGCGGTTTATGACGATTCCGAATGAATCGCCCATCGCGCGGTCAAAGCAAGAGTGCAGAGGTTCGGAAATCCCGCCCTGTGGGCGGGCGAGCCCCCGCCACCCCGAGCGGGGCGCGCCACTTCGTCGGAGCTCGTGGCTTTTTCCCGCTGGCGGGGACTCGCGTTTTGGTCCGGCGGTCCTATTCGCGAGCCTCGCAGTCTCGGGTCGCCGCCAGCGGAGCCTATCCAAGTAAACTCCAGTTTTCGAGTGCCGAGCGGCACCGGCCCGCCGCAGGGGGTGGCGGCGATCCGCGCGACCGAAGGTCGCGGTTGGTGAGCTGCAGTTGTAACTTGTTTCGGCATTAAACGGGTAGGACGCCGGGAGCGGCTGGCCCGCGCGCCCAGCGGCGAAGCCGCTCGGGGTGGTGGGCGCAAGGCCGAAGGAGGTGGAATGGGAGGGCTACGATCCGCGCGGTTTGTTTCAAAGAAAAGATGATGGCGAGCATGCCGACTTGCAGAGTCGTGCCCCGAGAAACAAGATAGAAGACCTCGCAAAACAGAAGAGTAGAGTAGTAGTCTCAAAATAACCATAGATTTTTAGAGCAAGACGATGAAAGTATTTAAATTCGGAGGGACCTCGGTCGGAAGCGCAGAGGGGTTGGAGCATATTCGGCAGATTATCGGCGGCGAGTCGGGTCGTGTCGTGGTGGTCGTTTCGGCGCTGGGCGGGGTAACGGACCGGCTGATCGCTACCGGTCGACAGGCGGCGGGGGCCGATGCGGGGTATGTCGAGTCGTACGAGGCGATTTGCCGGCGGCATCGGGAGGCGATCTCGGAGAGCGTGCCCGCGGATTTGCAGCGCGAGACCTCGGCCCAGGTCGAAGCGTTGCTCGACGAGCTGGGAAATATCCTGCGCGGGGTTTTCCTGATCCAGGACCTCTCGGACAAGACCATGAATACCATCGTGAGCTATGGCGAACGGCTCAGCTCGCTGATCGTGAGCCGGATCGTCGACGATGCCGTGCTGCGCGACGCGCGGGCTTTCATCAAGACCGAGCCGTATTTCAACAAGCATATCGTCGACTTCACGTTGACCAATGAACTGGTTCGGAGTACGTTTGCGGACACGGCGCGGGTGAGCGTCGTTCCGGGTTTCATCTCCTCGGACAAGACTACCGGCGAGGCGACGACGCTCGGACGGGGCGGATCGGACTATACCGCTGCGATTATCGCGGCGGCGGCGGGGGCCGAGGTGCTCAATATCTATACCGACGTGGACGGCTTCATGACCGCCGATCCTCGGGTGATCGGCAAGGCCTACCTGATCGAGTCGCTGACCTTTTTGGAGGCGATGGAACTGTGTAACTTCGGGGCGAAAGTGATCTATCCGCCGACGATCTTTCCGGCTTACAATCACAATATTCCGATCTATATCAAGAACACCTATCGACCGGAGTGTCCCGGGACCTACATTTCGCGCCAGAAATCGGCGGTCGATGGAGATGTGCGGAAGGCGATCAAGGGGATCTCGTCGATCAACGACAGTTGTCTGCTGACGATTCGCGGTCTCGGGATGGTGGGCGTGATCGGGGTCAACTATCGGATTTTTAAGGCGTTGGCTAAGGCGGGGATCAGCGTTTTTCTCGTTTCGCAGGCTTCGAGCGAGAATACCACTTCGATCGGCGTGCGGCGCGACGATGCCGAACGGGCTCGGGAGGTGCTGAGCCGCGAGTTTGCGCAGGAGATCGGCATGGGCGAGATCGACGAGATCATGTTGGAGTGCGACCTGGCGACCGTGGCGATCGTGGGCGAGAACATGCGGGGATATCCGGGGATCGCCGGCAAACTCTTCGGTACGCTGGGACGGAACGGGATCAACGTGGTGGCGTGCGCGCAGGGGGCCAGCGAGACCAATATCTCGTTCGTGGTTCGGAGCGAGAGCTTGAGGAAGGCGCTGAATGTCATTCACGACTCCTTTTTTCTCTCGGAATATAAAGTGTTGAACTTGTTTCTGACCGGGATCGGGCTGGTGGGCGGTTCGCTCGTCGAGCAGATCCGCGAACAGCAGGAGGAACTGTTGCGGAACCACGCTTTGCGGATCAATGTGGTGGGTATTTCGAACTCGCGGCGCAGCATCTTCGACCGCGAGGGGATCGACCTGACCGACTATCGCGAGCGGCTCGAAAACGAGGGGCTGCCGACTACGCCGCAGACGGTGCGGGATAAGATTCTGGAGATGAATATCTTCAACTCGGTTTTCGTGGACTGTACGGCGAGTCCGGAGGTGGCGGAGATCTACGGCGATCTGCTGGGACATAACGTCTCGGTGGTTACGGCGAATAAGATCGCGGCGTCGGCAGACTACGAACACTATGCGATGCTCAAGAACCTGGCTCGGACGCGGGGGGTGAAGTTCCTGTTCGAGACCAACGTGGGGGCGGGGCTGCCGATCATCAATACGATCAACGACTTGAGGCATAGCGGGGATACGATTCTGGGACTGCGGGCGGTGCTGAGCGGGACGTTGAACTATATTTTCAATGTTTTGTCGGAGGAGGTGCCGTTCAGTCGGGCGGTGGCGATGGCCAAAGAGGCGGGTTATGCGGAGCCGGATCCGAGGATCGACCTCAGCGGGACGGACGTGGTGAGGAAGCTGGTCATTTTGGCGCGCGAGTCGGGTTACCGGGTCGAGCAGGGCGATGTGGTGAAGAATCTTTTCGTGCCGGACCCTATTTTCGAGGGTTCGACGGAGGATTTCTGGGCCAAGGTTCCGGCTTTGGATGCGGATTTCGAGGCTCGTCGGCGGGTGTTGGCGGCCGAGGGGAAACGCTGGCGGTTCGTGGCGTCGATGGAGAACGGCCGCTGTTCGGTGGGGCTGGAGACGGTCGAGGCGGGACACCCGTTCTACGATCTGGAGGGGAGCAATAACATCATCCTGATTCGCACGACGCGTTACGACGAATATCCGCTCCAGATCAAAGGTTACGGTGCGGGAGCGTCGGTAACGGCGGCGGGGGTTTTTGCGGATATCATGTCGATCGCCAATATTCAGTAGCTTTTGGGTGTTTTGCGGGGTTCTCTCGGCTGTAGTCGGTAACCCGCGCGCGGTCAGAGATGGATTTTAGAATGGTAAAGCGATACGCAGTATCGGACGCGTTGCGTCTTTTACTTGGGTTTTCGCAGCCTTATAGTTGCCCACCGCGGGCACGCGGGGCCCGGCCTGAGGGCAGTTGGACACGGTTCCGTCGCCCGCCCGCCTAAGAGGGGAATTTCGCTCGTTTGGCGTGAGCCAAATCGAGATGAAATTCCCGCGGGCGACGCACCCGTTGGGTGTTTTGCTTGGGTTCTCTCGGTCTTTGTGAGTAACCCGCGCGCGCCTGCTGGGGTAGGAAATCGTTCAAAAGCGTGAGTCGCTTTTGAACAGGATTTCCGCCAGCGCGCGGACAGATACAGTTTTTTAGTAGAAAGCCCGTCGCCGGCGGAGTAGCAAGAGAACGAAGAGAACGTTGCGCCCTCCGCATGGGGCGGCGTCGGGCGCGCGACCGGCGGTCGCGGTTTATGGTGAATTGAAAACGGGCTGGATAGAGTAGAGGCTGCCGATAAAAGACGCTGTGCGTCCCTCCCGAGGGGAGGCGTTCGGCCCGGGCGCCTTGCAGGCGCGGTTTGTTGCGGAAAAACGTGTTTCGGCACCTTGCAACCTGCAAGGTTGCCGGCCTTGTCGCCCAGCGGCGAAGCCGCTCTGGGGGGTGGGCGACAGGCCGAAGGAGGCGAAGCTCCGGCCCGCGCACCCTGCGGGTGCGGTTTGCGGCGAATCTTTGTGAATCGTCCGGCGCGCGGCCAAAGAAGTACTGGAATAAAGAAGGGCCGTAGCCAGCGGTGGTTTGCCGAGCAAACTCCAGTTTTCGAGTGCCGAGCGGCACCGGCCCTCCGCCTGGGGCGTCAAGGTGAGATCACGGAGGATTCCCGCGTTCGACAGTTTTCGATGGTCTTTTCGGGCCCTCCGCAGGGCCGCCGAATTTCACGATATCTCTCGGTAAGAAATCTTAGAAACCAAACCGGTCGGAATGGGAGGGGTTTATATCCATATACCTTATTGTCGTCGGATCTGTCGGTACTGCGATTTTCACCACAGCGTCGCGATGGAGCGCCGGGGCGAGATGCTCGCGGCGATCGGTCGGGAGTTGGCGGCACGTCGCGACGAGATCGATCCGGGAGAGGTGCGTACCCTCTATTTCGGCGGCGGAACCCCCAGCGTTTGCAGTCCCGGAGAGTTGGGGACGCTGATCGAGACGGTGCGGGAGCTGTGGGCCGTGGAGCGGTTCGGGGAACTGACCGTGGAGGCCAATCCCGACGACCTGACGCCTGAGTATCTGGATGGGTTGTCGGCCGCAGGTGTCGATCGGCTCAGCATCGGGGTGCAGTCCTTCGTCGACGACCATCTGCGGCGGATGAACCGCCGGCACAGTGCGCAAGGGGCGGTCGATGCGGTGCGGGATGCGCAGCGGGCCGGGTTCCGGAATCTGACGATCGATTTGATGTACGGCCTGCCGTGGATGTCGCTCGACGAGTGGCAGGCGAATCTGGATCGGGCCGTCTCGCTCGACGTGCAGCATATTTCGGCTTACCACTTGACGATCGAGCCGCGTACCGTTTTCGGTCGACAGGGCTTGCAGCCGGTGGAGGAGAGCGTTTCGGAACGCCATTTCCGGATGCTGCGCGAGACCTTGATTCAGGCTGGGTTCGAACATTACGAGGTGTCGAACTTCGCCCGGCCGGGTTTCCGGGCGCGCCATAATTCGGCCTATTGGGAGGGCGAACCTTACCTGGGGGTGGGTCCGTCGGCCCATAGTTATGACGGAAAGAGAACCCGGTCGTGGAACGTGGCCGACAATGCGCAGTACCTGGCGGGCGCGCCTGCCGAGACGGAGCTCCTGACCGAGACCGATCGGTTGAACGAGTACCTGATGACCCGGTTGCGGACTGCGGAGGGGATTTCGACCGACGTGCTTCGTTCGCGTTTCGGCGATCGCGAGGCGACGCGGATCGCCGCCCGTTGCGAGGCTTTCGTCGCTACGGGCGAGATGGCCCGTAGCCAAACGGGCTGGACCGTCGTGCCGGAACGGTGGCTGATCTCGGATTTCGTGATTGCGGAGCTGTTCGGCGGCTCGTGTGAGAGGTCCCGTTGATTTAGAACTGGAAATAGATGAACGGCTGCACATCGCCGTTCTTGAGTTGCATGATGAGCCAGATAAGCCCGGTCATCATCAACGCGTAGACGAAGATCGGCATCCGTTGCACCAGTTGCAATGTCCGGGCCTCGATCCTCGCGCTGGTGAAGTGCAGCGCATAGCCGATCGCCATCAGCAAAACGACCCACCGATAGCCGGCCAGAAAGTCGAGGAAGATCTCCGGGTGGAAAGCCGTAAAGATCTGTACGAAAATCTGTTTGGCCACCTCCATCGACTCCGCGCGGAAGAAGACCCACGTGGCGCAGACGAAGCTGAACGTAAACAGAATGCCGATCACCCTTCGCCAGCGCGGCATTTGGTTCCCCGTAGGTTTGAAGCTCGGCGCGAGGTGCATGGTCAGTTTATGGGTCGCCAACCCTCCGCCGTGTAGTCCGCCCCACACGATGAAACGCACCGCCGCCCCGTGCCACAGTCCCCCCAAG
>JAIDFC010000239.1 GCA_029054535.1 Rikenella sp.
ATGCTTCCGATTCAGATGATGTATTACCGCAATTTGGCGGTGAATTTGTTAAACAAGACCAGCAGGTAGCCCAACGCAATGAACGCCCCCGGCGCCAAAACAAAGATCAGGATCCCGTCCGTCCCCGCCGGCAGAAATTTGGTTCCGAATATGGAACCCGCTCCCAACACCTCCCGCACGATCCCCAGCAGGGTCAGCGAGCAGGTAAACCCTAAGCCGATCCCCAACCCGTCGAGCATCGAGGCAAACGGTCCGTGTTTCGATGCGAAAGCCTCGGCCCGCCCCAGGATAATGCAGTTCACCACAATGAGCGGAATAAACACCCCGAGCGTATTGTACAAGTCCGGCACGTAAGCCTGCATCACCAGCTGTACGACCGTTACGAACGAAGCGATAATCACGATAAAACTCGGGATCCGCACCTTCGCCGGAATCACGTTCTTGACCAGCGACACCACGATGTTCGACATAATCAGGACGAACATCGTCGCAATCCCCATACTCATCCCGTTAATGGCCGAAGTGGTCGTCCCTAAGGTCGGACACATCCCCAGCAGCAAAACGAACGTCGGGTTCTCCTTAATCAACCCTTTGGTTATCAATTGCAGTTTTGTCATGGCTATTCTTCCCCTCCTTTCTGAGAATGAGTCTGCGTGTTGGTATCGTTGTCGGCGGTATGACGTGCCGTCGCTCCCGAAGTCGCTTCGACCGACGTATTATTCGTCAGGTAAGCCTGCAATACGTCGTAAGCCTGTCGCACCGCTTCCGTAAACGCCCGAGACGAAATCGTGGAAGCCGTAATCGCATCCACATCCCCGCCGTCTTTCTTGACTTTCAACTGGAACGATGCCGGGTTCTTGCCTTGAAACTGAACGGAAAAGTCCGATTTGTTCCGCTGAATCTTATCCCCGAGTCCCGGCGTCTCGCCGTGCGAGATGACCGAGATATCCTGGATCGTCCCATCGGGCAGAAAGCCGACCATCAAGGCCATCCGTCCCCCGAACCCGCTGTTCGAGAAGGTCTCCACGGCATATCCCACAGGCTGCCCCGCCTTAGTAGCCGGGTAGATCGTGAGCGAGTCGATTTTCGTTTCCCGTAAGGTCGGGTCGGGCGCCGCAGTGCTGTCGCCCGTGAGCGGAATTTTGACCGCTTCCATCGCCGGCGCATTGTCGAACGCCTCTTTTCCGCCGACCACCTGCGCGATCGCGTCGTTGATCTTCGCCGCCTGCGACACTTCGATCGGCTCTTGGGTCAACAGGTAGATCCCGCCGACCGCTGCGCTGGCCACCAACGTAATGCTCCCCAGCACGAGCGCCATATTCTTGAGTGAACTTTGCAATGCCATGATCTTTTATTTCTTTTTAGGGTTCCGCCCGCCGAAACGGCTCGGTTTCATATACATATTGATGAGCGGCACCGTCGCGTTCATAATCAGGATGGCGAACGAGATCCCTTCCGGATAAGCCCCCCAGACACGGATCAACATGGTAATCAACCCGATTCCGATGGCGAAAACCGCCTGTCCGCTCTTGCTCATCGGCGAGGTAACGTAGTCCGTGGCCATGAAAATCGCCCCGAGCATCGCTCCCCCTGCAAATACGTGGAACAGCGGGTTGATGTATTTCGTCGGATCGACCAGCCACAAAATCGAAGCGAAAACCAGCATCGTCCCCAAGACGAAAACCGGAATGCGCCAAGAGATAACCCGCCGAATCAGGAGGTAAATCCCACCCAACAACAATGCGGCCGCGCCGATTTCCCCCAGCGAACCGTCTTTGAACCCGAGGAGCATCCCGCCGAGCATTTCGTTCAGGTCGACGTTATTGGCACTCAGGAGATCGGCCACCGGTTGTCCCGCTTTCAAAGCTCCCTTGACGAAAGCAAGCGGTGTAGCTCCGGTAATGGCATCGACCCCCGGCGTATCCGGAAACGCGGTCATCTGCACCGGGAACGAGATCAACAAAAATACCCGCCCCACCAAGGCCGGATTGAACGGATTCCGTCCTAATCCTCCGAACGACATCTTCCCGATGCCGATCGCTACCAACGCCCCCAACACAACGAGCCACGGCGAGATCGTCGCCGGCAGGTTGAACGCCAGCAAGGTCCCGGTAACCACCGCCGACCAGTCGCACAGCGTGCAACCCGCCTGGCGCAGCAGGAACCGGCTGATGAGCCACTCGAATAACATACAGGACAAGATCGCGATTCCCGTTACGAAAACGGCCGACCAGCCGTAGACGAATACCGAAAATGCGAATGCCGGCACCAGTGCGATCACCACGTCGCGCATGATCCGCGGCGTGGAGAAATCCCCGTGAAGATGGGGCGAAGGAGCTACGATTCTATTACTCATTGGTCTGAAAAGTTTCTGAGAGTGTGTTACTTGGCTTGTCGAGCCCGAATGATTTTCATGGTCTCGGCCTTCCCCAGCCGGATGTAGTCCAGCAGCGGCAGATTCGACGGGCAGGTAAACGCGCAACAGCCGCATTCGATGCAATCGGCCGTGCGCTCCCGCTCCAACCGATCGTAGAGCCGCAGCCGCGAGAGTTTCGAGATCAGGTACGGTTCCAACCCCATCGGACACGCTTCCACGCATTTCGCACACTGGATACACGGCATCTCCCGTCCCCGAAGCGACTCGTCGGCCGGCATCAACAGTACGCCCGAAGTCCCTTTCGTAACCGGCGCGTCGATATTGGCCATGGCTCGTCCCATCATCGGCCCCCCGTTAATCACCTTCCCCGTATCTTCCGGCATCCCGCCGCACGCCTCGATCAGCGAAGCGATCGGCGTCCCGATCCGCACGAGCAGATTCGACGGCCGAGCCAACGATTTTCCCGTAACGGTAACCACACGGTCCACAATCGGCCGACGTTTCTGCACCGCCTGGTAGACCGCATAAGTGGTCCCCACATTCTGCACCACCGCCCCTACGTCGATCGGCAGCGCACCGCTCGGCACTTCGCGCTTCGTAATCGCTGCAATCAGTTGTTTTTCCCCCCCCTGCGGATAGCGCATCTTCAGCGGCACCACACGGATTCCCTTATGATACATGCCGCCGGCAAGAATATCGTTCAGGTGTTTGATCGCCTCCGGTTTGTTGTTCTCGATCCCGATTGCGCACTCCTCTACCCCCAACGCCCGCATCAAAATCTCGCACCCCACCAAAAGTTCTTCGCCCCGTTCCATCATCAACCGGTAGTCGGCCGTCAAGTACGGTTCGCACTCTACCCCGTTGATAATCAGTATTTCGGCAACCTTTCCCTGCGGCACCGATAACTTGACTTGGGTCGGAAACGTAGCTCCCCCCAGCCCCACGATCCCCGCCGCAGCAATCCGGTCGATGATCTCCTTCGGCTCCAGCGCACACTCCTTGATTAAAGTATCCGTCCGATCGATCTCCGGGTTCCACTCGTCCCCCTCTACCGTAATCGTAATGGCCGGTTTCCGCAAATTGGCCCCGTCCAAAGCCGCCTCCACCGCTGTAACGGTTCCCGATACCGAACTGTGGATATTGGCCGAAACAAAACCCGTAGCGGTCCCGATCACATCCCCCACGCGAACTTTATCACCCTTCTGTACCGCCGCCGTAGCCGGCGCGCCGATGTGTTGTCCCAGCGGAATGGTTACCGTAGCCGGTACGTCGAATACCCGAATGGATTCGTTCCGGCTGATCTTATGGTCGTGCGGGTGGACGCCACCCAGTCTGAAAGTCTTAAGCATGTTGTTCGCCTCCTTCCGTTGCTATTTTGGTTTCCTGCGTTGCCGCAGCGACGGTCGATTCTTGTTGCGCCGCCGGTGTCGGCACCGGTGTCGGGAAATTCACCGCCACGATCGCCCCCGTCGGACAAACCGCCACGCATTTCCGACACAGCCGACATTTCGCTGGATCGATATAAGCTAAATTGTTCTCTAAGGTAATCGCCTCGAACGGGCAGGTCTTCACGCACTTCCCGCAGCCGATACACCCCGCCGTACAAGCCTTCCGCGTAATCGCCCCCTTGTCCTTATTGACGCAATTCACATAGACCCGCCGCCCTTTGAGTCCTTTTTTGCGCAGTTCGATGATCTGCTTCGGACACGCCTTGACGCACGCCCCGCAAGCCGTACAGCGTTCTTCGTCCACCTCCGGCAATCCCGTTTCCGGGTTCATACGGATCGCGTCGAAGTTACAAACCCGCGTACAGTCGCCATTCCCCAAGCATCCGAACGTACAGCCCGTCTCCCCGCCATACAGCGAAGCCTCGACCGCGCACGATCCGGCCCCGTCGAACGTATTGATCCGTGCCCGGTTGCAGCGCGTCCCTCCGCATCGTACCACCGCCACCATCGGTTCCTTTTCGGCCACCGCCTTACCGAGAAATTCGGCAATGGCTTGCATCGTGCTCGCCCCGCCCACCGGACAGTACAAGGCCGAAATGTCGTCGTTCTTGACCAATGCCTCGGCCATCCCGCGGCACCCCGGGAAACCGCAGCCGCCGCAATTGGCGCCCGGCAACATCGCTTCGGTCTCGTCGATCCGCGGATCTTCGTAGACCTTGAACTTCTGCGCGACGAAGTAGAGCACGACGGCCGCTACGAGCCCCAGCCCTACCAGAATCGCGATGGTGTAAATCAGCGTTTCGTTCATTGACTTGTTATTATTCGATTTCTTTTTCGATTTCGATGGTCAGTTGGCGGTCGATGCGCCCGCGCAACAGTCTGACGACGAGAAAATAGAGCCCCAGCACCCCCAGCGTCGCCACCGCTGCGACCGTATCTCGAACCTGTGCCGCCTGAAAACCCAGCAACGAGGCTACGATCACGAAAACCGGCACCAGATAAGCGATCACCACCGCCTTGAGCCCCGCCTCCCGACGCATCACTAAAATAATCCGTTCGCCGACCGTGTATCCCTGTCCGTCATTGAGGAGCGTCATCCGCTTCCCCTGCCCTCCCCCCTCGCTGCAGACACTTCGGGCCTTACACTCCCCGCACGCTTCCGGTCGACACACCTCGACTTCGATCTCTCGGTCGGAGAGGCGAACGATGGTAGCGCTTTGGCGGACGGTTCCTTTAGGGGTGCGAGTCATGGTTTTTCCGTGAGAGACGGTTGTAATTAATGGGGGCAAATGTAGCAAAATTTCAGTAATAATACGTAACTTTACTCCTTTCAAACGAAGGACTATAAATCTCGGAATATGAATAGAGAGTGCGATTTCCTGGTGATCGGTTCGGGCATCGGCGGGCTGAGCTATGCGTTGAAGGTGGCCGATCGCGGGCGGGTGTTGCTCGTTACGAAAAGTCGGTTGGACGATACCAATACGTATCATGCGCAGGGGGGGATTGCCAGCGTTACGTATGCGCCGGACGATTTCGAGCAGCATATCGAGGATACGATGGTATGCGGCTCGCATAAGAATAATCGGGAGGTGGTGGAGCTGGTGGTGCGGAACGCGCCGCGGCAGATCGAACAATTGATAGCCTGGGGGGTGGACTTCGACCGCACGGCGGACGATCCGACGCGGTACGAGTTGGCGCGCGAGGGGGGGCATCGGCAGCATCGCATCTTGCACCATAAGGA